>JANXRW010000116.1 GCA_025356655.1 Betaproteobacteria bacterium
GAAAGGGGGCACTTTACCGACACCCTGCTGAACCAGACCGACCCTGAGGGCCCACAATATTTCACTAGGCGGTCAGATTTTCCGGGGAATGAAACCGAGACAAAAAGCCGGTGGCCCAGCGAAATAACTTGCGACCCAACACCAGGTCGTTCACGTTGAGACTCAATGGCGCCAGATACGCTTCACGCAACACTCCACCCGGATACACTGTGCGCATCCGGTTCACCACTCGCCCCATGGCCACGCCCCTTCAGTGATGGTCAACGACCTCGACTTGATCCGGGCCGGGGTCGGTCCACGGGTCGCACCGGGGCCCCTACCGCCTCCGCGCACGCGCTAGGGGCCGCCGCCGCGGTTGGGCGCTGGTTTGCGGGTATCTCAAAGCTGAGCGGAGGGGCTGCACGCTTGCCGGCCGCGCCATTCAGGAGCGTCTCACCGCCTACCCGCGCTAGCCGGCAAGCGCCCAGCCGTGACGCCGTCGCCCGCACGCGCGCTCGTCGCAGGGCGGGCTGTACTCCCGCACGAGAAAAAACCGGAGTACACGATGATTCACGTCCTCGCCACCTTGGAGTTGAACCCCGGGACCAGGGAAGCCTTCCTCACGGAGTTGCGCTAGGTCATCCCCGACGTGCGCGCCGAGCAGGGCTGTCTCGAGTACTGTCCGGCTGTGGATGCCATCATCGAAATTACCGCGCAAGTCCGCTTAGGCGATGACCGCGTGGTCGTGGTGGAGAAGTGGGAGAGCGTCGCGGCGCTCAAAGCCCATATGGTGGCGCCGCACATGCAGGCCTTCCGCGCCCGCGTGAAGGACTACGTCAAGGGCATGGAGCTTCGGGTGCTCTCCCCTGCCTGAGTCCAGGTCGGCGCCGGCCGAGGCAGCGGCCTTGGCTATGCACCACCGGTGACGCTCGCTGCGGGCAAGCGGGGCGCCTTGGCTTGGCGCCAGGCCCGGGGACGCGCAGCGCGCCACTCCACGGCTACGGTGGCGGCCGTGAACGCCACCCCACGGCCTTGCCCGGGCGATCGAGGGTGAAGCTCTGCCCCTGCGCCAGGATGATGTCGCGGCCATCGCCCTGCTGCGTCAGCCACACCTCCCCGCTCCGGCAGTGCAACTGGTAGCCTTGGCCATCGTCGATGCGCAAACTCTGGCGCCGGTCAAGCATAATGTGCTCGAGGTCGAATTGGATGTTCACTTGGGATCCTCCTTCTACCGCTCAGGTATGCTCGCTCAGCATGCAGGGCCGTATGTTCAGTCGCGCGCATTACCCTCACCATGTGCTCTTCGCTGTGTTGACGCAAACGATCTATGGGAATGACATGCATGATCCGAAGGAATGCGAACGACCACCGCTCGATTCCGTCCCTGGACCTGCTCCGAGGCTTCGAAGCTGCCGCGCGCCACCTGAGTTTCACGCGGGCGGCACAGGAGTTATTCCTCACCCAGTCCGCGGTAAGCCGCCAGATCCAATCCCTGGAACGATCGTTGGGCACCGCGCCGTTCCTGCGGCAACACCGCGTTCTCGCCCTCACGTCCGCTGGGGCGACCCTACAGCGCGCGGCAGTGGACGCGCTGCAGCAGCTGGCGCAGGCCACCGCCGGCATCCGTCAGCGCGCCGCTGCGCCCGTGCTCACTGTCACCGCGACCATTGGCTTCAGTTCGCTGTGGCTCATTCCGCGGCTGCCGGAGTTCCGTGCCGCACACCCGGGCGCGGATATCCGGATCGCTGCCGAGAATCGGCTGCTGGACCTGGAGCGCGAGGGCGTGGAAGTCGCCATCCGCTACTGCGAACCCGGTAGGGCACCCGCTGGGGCGCAACGCCTTTTTGGAGAGCAAGTCCTGGCAGTGTGCAGTCCGGCTGTAGCCCGGGCGGGCGGTGGGATTCACCAACCGACGGACCTGTGTCGGCAGGTACTCATCCACTACGACCGACCCCGCGCCGCGGCGCCCTGGCTGGACTCGACGCTCTGGCTCGAGGGCGCAGGCGTGTCAGACACACTCGGCGTGGGGTCCCTGCGCTTTAGCCAACTCGACCAAGTCATCCAGGCGGCTGTGGACGGGCAGGGTGTGGCGCTTGGCACCACGCCCCTAGTGGAGAAGCTGCTTCGTGAGGGCCGACTGGTCGCACCCCTGGGGAGCACTGGCGCCTCCTCCCGCGCCCATTACGTGGTGTGTTCGCAGGGCAGCGTTGGGCGTGCGCAGGTGCGTGATTTCGTGAGTTGGTTACTGGAACAGGCCGGTAGCGAAACCACGCTAGGTCGGGCCACCCTGGGTTCAGACATCCAGGCGGGCACGCCCTCGACGCCCGCAAGAGTCCACGCAGGGATTCGTTAGGAGGCCGCCATGAAACACCTGTCCGTGCTGACGTTCCCAAGCGCCGCAACGGCGGGCGCAACGGGGGGGCACGAGGGCTTGGGCCCTGGTGCTGTTCCTGCTCGCCCTGCGGTGGAGCGCGCTGCCCGACGGAAGCACCCCGCCGCCCGGGCACTCGGGCGGCGGGCCAGACCCAGCGCTCGTGCCACTGCGCGCGGCATGGCTTCGCGCAGGCAGGCGTTCGGGCGTGTCTCTTAGCCCTTGCCTTCGCTCTTGGGCCAAGCTGTTGGGTCGCAAGTTATTTCGCTGGGCCACCGGCTTTTTGTCTCGGTTTCATTCCCCGGCAAATCTGACCGCCTAATGAAATATTGTGGGCCCCCGGGGTCGATCTGGTTCAGCACAGCTGGGTGTTGGTGAAGTGCCCCCACGCTCCGACCTTGCCACCAAAGCCTGCAGTGCCCCTGCAGAGCCTTGCGCCATCGGCTTGGGTGAAGGCGGTCCGGCGGTCCCCAGCGCTGGTGTAGGCGACCCTAGCCGGGGGCGCGTTGCGCAACACTGTGGATATCTTCCTGCGATTCGGCATGGGACGCGCGCTGCGGAATAAGGTGAGCCCCAATACAAGCCAGCACGTCGGCATCGATCCGCACCGAGACATGCGTCTTGACCGGCTTGTAGAACGGATTTACCGACGCCCGGCCCAGAACGACGCATCCAAGGGCGCAAGGTCGCTGTCGGATCGGTTCGCCAGCGCCCGGAGTTCCGCCTGGCGCTCGGGGCTCAGCGGTGACAGTGGGCGTTGCCTGGTCCTAACCGTTTTCATGACGACTGGGCGCCTGTTTTTTCGCGCGACGGGCAGTGACGATGCGGATCACCTCGGCGTTTTCTGCCGTGTAGAGCGTTTGGGCGACCAGCACCAGCACACAGTCGCCAACCCTGCCGATGGTCTGCTCTGCCAGCGCGCATTCCCGTCTTCGACACGGTCCTGGACCGACACCGTCAACGGGTGATCGAACACCCGCGCCGCATCCTCGAACCGGACGCCGTGCTTACGCAAGTTGGCATCCGCGTGCTCGTCATCCCACTCGAAAAATCGCCGAACGAGCCGCCAACCGTTGAGGATGAGTGGAACGAGTCGTCCAGGTAACCGCGAGGGCGTCTGAAGGATCGGTCCCTACTGAAGTGCGGGACGCGGTGGGCGAGAGGAAGGTCGGAACTCCTCTGGTATCGTGGGAAGTTCCAACGCAACGCACACCCTATCGAGCCCGACCTATAAATCGGAGTGTAGCCGGCATCACCTCGCTTACGCGGCACATTCTCACGCTGGCCCTGAACCCGGAGCGTTAACGTCCGGCCAACTGCCCGCGTTGTAATGCGCCATGCCCCCATCACCACGGTCACTACCCTCGCAAGGCGGACCGACGACCTGCCCCCGGCCAATGCCTCAATCCGGTGCCGGCGCCGCGCTATCGCTGTCGGTTGCGCTCGTGCCGGGCCACCTGCTCGCGGTTGCCCGAGTGCTTGTCGCCGCGGCGTTGGTACGACTGGTCGGTGCAGCAGGCGGTCGTGTTCGAATTCACCCTGGAGCGGTGAGGCAAACACCCTCGGCAGTTCCGGGACGGCTACCGGGGCTATCTGCCGCGGACGCGTAGTCGCGCTACGACGCGCTCTACAGCGGGGGCGCGATCACCGTGGTGGGCTGCATGGCCCACAGACCGCGCTACGTGCACCTTCCGTGCGGCCGCCTCGCCTCCGGTACACTGACTAGGAATAACGTGCGCCGCAACGCCCCTACAAAATGCCCGCTGCATAGAGAAATACCGGAATCCCGATTGGACAACCAGGCGGCGAGACCAGGATCTAGCCCGAGCCTTGCATCAGCAGTCCGGGGCCTGCGGTGAGCCTCGCGGACCGGTCGGGGCGACACACGCCCTGGCGATTGGTTGCCATCCTGGGGGCACTGATGGCCTTTGCCCCGCTGTCCATCGACATGTATCTGCCTGCCTTGCCGCGCATGGCCATCGCGCTGCGGGGGTCCACGGCGCAGGCACAGTACACGCTGGCCGCTTTCTTCCTTGGGCTATCCGTGGGGCAACTCTTCTACGGGCCACTAACCGATCGCTTCGGGCGCAAGCCGCCGCTCTATTTTGGCCTTGCGCTATTCACTGCGAGCTCCGTGGGCTGCGCTCTCACTAACCGGCTCGACGCACTCATCCTGCTACGCTTGTTGCAAGCCCTTGGCGGTTGCGCCGGAATGGTGGTTGCACGTGCCATGGTTCGGGATCTGTTCGACCACCAGGGCTCCGCGCGGATCTTATCGACGCTGATGTTGGTGATGGGCATCGCGCCCATCCTGGCCCCACTGCTGGGAAGCTTGTTGCTGGCGGTACTGGACTGGCGGGCCATCTTTGTTTTTTTGGCCTGTTTCGGCGCGGCCTGCTTGAGCGTTTCCCTGCGCGGATTGCCGGAGTCGCACCAGCCAGATCCCGGACGACCCTGGCACCTGGCAGGAATCCTTCGTACCTATGCGCGGCTGTTGGTCGACCGACACTACCTGCGCCACGCGCTCGCCAGCGCAATGGCCTGGTCGGGCATGTTCGCTTATATCAGCGCCTCGCCCTTCGTCTTCATGCAGTTCCATGGCCTCTCCGCGCAGGCCTACGGCTGGGTCTTCGGCTGCAATGCGGCCGGACTGATCGCTTGCTCCCAGTTGAACGTCCGCCTGCTCCGGCGGCACAGCCCCGAGCGCTTGCTGGGTTGGGGCTATTGGGCAGCGGCAGGTTTGGGGCTCACGCTCATGGTGTGCGTGAGCGTTGCTCCGCGCAGCCTCGTCGGGCTCACGCTCCCGCTGTTCGGCTACATCGCCGTCCTTGGGGCCATCGGTCCGAATGCATCGGCTGGCGCGTTGCGGCACCATGGCGACCGGGCCGGCGCGGCCGCGGCCCTGCTGGGCACGCTGCAGTTTGCGCTGGCCGCTGGGATCGGGGTGGTGATGGGCGCATTGCAGAACACAACCGCCGGCGCCCTGGCTGGGGTGATCGCCGGCTGCGGTTGCCTATCCCTGGCCCTGCACGTTGCCCTGGGCCTGGGCGCTGTGCAGCCAGCGGACTGAGCTTGTGGACTCAGACGGGGGGCTGGAGCCCCACGAGTTCGCCGCGCAGATGCGCCGGCACCTCTAACAGGAAGCCCAGGATCGCCGCCGACAGGGCTTTGCCATAGTTGTCCAGGCAGAGGCTACGCGAGACGCCACCGCCGAGGGCTTCCTGGGCCACAAAATTCAAGGCCTGCAGGCCGTCGACTTCGAAGCGCTCCACGCGGCCCTTGACCGTACCTTCGTAGAAGGCGCGAAAGCGTTCCGCGGTGAGTTGCTCCTTGATAAGCGGATAGAGTGCCGGGCTGTAGGCGATGACGCTGATGTTCGAGGTGTTGCCTTTGTCGCCGGAGCGCACGTGGGCAGCATGGCGGAGGGGGATCTGCATTCTCAGCTCTCCAGATAGGTGACAATCGGTTTGACTTCTTCGCGGGGCACGAGCGTGGACCAGATTCCGATCACCTCCCGGGTGCGGTCCTGGTGCGGAACCCGCTTGCCTGTCATGCCGACGCCGGAGACAGCCATGGCGTCGACTTCGCGGCCGACCTTGAGCGCCTCCTCGCGCGTGCGTGTGCGCGCGACAACGCGCACCGCCACTTCGTAGGGTTCCGGTTCCGCTGGGGATATCGCGCCATGGATGGCGTTGTATCCCAGAAAGTCGATGCGCAGATCCTCGGCCTTCAGCCCCACGATCCGGAAGCGTTGCAGCAGAATCTCGCGCGCGAGCTGCGCGCGGCGCAACGCCCCCGGCCCAGCGTAGAAAAACATGTCCTCGCCGACAAAGCCCTCCGTGCACCCCATGGAGACCTTCAGTGTCGCCGTGCGCGGCTTGCCGGAGATGCCGCTGACGTGCACCCGATCCGGTCCCTCCTGACGCAGTTGGGTTCCCAGGAAATCCACAATTACGTCCGGGGTAATGTAATTCCCCGGATCATGCACCTCGTAGAGCAGCTGCTCCTTCACGGTCCGTAAGTCCACGAGGCCGCCGGTGCCGTTTATCTTGGTGATCACCGCGCTACCATCGGACTGTACCTCGGCGATAGGGAACGCCAGATTCCAGGGGTCCGGGACCTCCTTGAATCCAGGGTCCGCGAAGTACCCGCCGGTAACCTGGGCACCGCACTCCATCAAGTGCCCTATGCCGTTGCCGCGTCCAAGCAGCAGGTGGTCCAGCGGATCCCAACCAAACTCGAACATCATGGGCGCCAGGAATAGCGATGGATCCGCTACCCGACTCGTCATCACGATCTGCGCGCCCGCGCGCAGGGCCTCGACGATGGGTTCCGCCCCCAGGTACGCCTCGGCCGAGACCAACTGGCTGTGCAGGCTTGCCACGGGTTCGCCGTTTTCGAGAATCCGATCGGCCAAGCCTAAGACCCGGTCGGTGATGAGGCTGCCGGACACGGCCGCGACGCGGATGCCCCGATGGCCCAACTGGCGCAGCCAGTAGACCGTGCGCTCGGCTGCTCCCTGCGGGTTGATCCAGCCCTGGTTGCTCACGATCCGCGTGCCGCGCGCGAGACAGCCGGGCAGGACGGCCTGCATCCGGTCGTCGAGATAGGTATCAAAGCCGGCAAACTCGGGATCTCGGCGTCGGCGCACTTGGGCGGCGGAGGCGGTGGCCTCTGCCATAGTCTCGAAGCAGAGGTAGTCCAAATCCCCTGCTTCTGCGTTAAGGCGGGCGGGCTCGATGCGATCGCCCCACCAAGCGGCCCCGGCGCCGATGCGCAATGTTTGCATGTCTTCTCCCTGTGATGACCGTCCGGGGCGGCGCGCCCCGACAGTGGCTAGCGTCGAGCATAGCGCGAGGGCTGCGGTCTGGGCAAACGGCGCCGTGCGACGCGCGCCGCCTCGATTCAGCCGCAGCAAGTGTTGTCCGGCAGGCCACTAGTGCGATAATCAGCGGCATTTGCAGTGCCTTGGAGGCATAACGGTTATGGCGATTCGACCCACCAACACTTGGGCTCGTGCCCGCACCGCCTGAACATGACCTCGCCAAGCGCCGCTCAAACACGCGCCATCGTGCTGCTTTCCTGCGCTGCCTTCGCCAGCGCGGCCTCCCTGCGCGTCTGCGATTCCCTGCTACCACAACTCGCCCGCGACTTCGGTACCTCCACGGGGCGGGCGGCCATCGTGGTCTCGGGATTTTCCGTCGCTTACGGCCTCCTGCAGGCCTTCTTCGGCCCGCTGGGCGATCGCTTTGGAAAATACCGCATGGTGGCGATCGCCACCCTGGGCTGCGTACCGGGATGCGTCGGCAGCGCGCTGGCCCCCGGGCTGGACTGGTTACTGGGTTTCCGGGTTCTCTCCGGCGCAACGGCCGCGGGGGTCATTCCGCTGGCTATGGCCTGGATCGGGGACACCATCCCCTATGAGCGCCGCCAACAGACCCTGGCTCGCTTTCTTTCGGGCCAGATTCTCGGACTGGTCACGGGCCAGTTCATGGGCGGGCTCCTCGCCGACACGCTGGGCTGGCGCTATAGCTTCGCCCTCCTGGCCCTGCTCTACCTCGTGGCTGGCTTGGCCCTGTTTCGCGAGATGGCCTCGAACCAAGTAACCCGCCATGTCCAGGCGGTGCAGACGCACAGCCTGCTGCGCGGTTTCCAGGCGCAGGCCGCCACGGTGCTGCGCGTGCCTTGGTCACGCGTCGTGCTGGCAACGGTCTTCCTGGAAGGGATGGCAGTCTTCGGCGCACTGGCGTTTATCCCCACGTATCTGCATCTTCGCTTCGGGCTCAGCTTGACCGCTGCGGGCGCGGTGCTCGCTGCCTATGGCGCTGGAGGTTTGTCCTACACTTTTGTTGCACGCACCCTGGTGGCGCGGTTGGGTGAGAGCGGACTGGCGCTGGCCGGCGGCCTAGTGCTGGGTGCGGCCTATGTCAGCTTGGCGTTTGCCAGTCAATGGTCTCTGGGCTTGCCAGCCTGCTTTTTCGCGGGTCTAGGCTTCTACATGTTGCACAACACCTTGCAGACCAACGCCACGCAGATGGCGCCGGCGGCCAGGGGAACCAGCGTGTCGTTGTTCGCGTCCTCGTTTTTTTTGGGGCAGTCCTGCGGTGTGTCGCTCGCAGCCGCAGCGGTGGACCGCGCGGGGGCGCAGGTGCTTTTTGGCGCCGCGGCTGTCGCCCTGCCCTGCATCGGGGCGGCCTTCGCACTGGCGTTGCGCCTGCGCCGGGCGCCGCGGCATCGCGTATGAACGCGCGCCCCGGGCGGGCGCTGCTGTCTCGCGCACAGGCGCAGGTGTTCGGGCCACGTTAGAATTCCCCGGCGCAGGCCGCGATCCAGTCCATCCGAGAACCAAGTCCTGCCAAAAACCCAAGGGGCGCGCGCAAAATGAATATCAGTGACGAACTGTTATCCGAGGGGATCCATCGCATCAGGCTGGCGGGCCGCATGGACATGGCCGGCACGCAACAAATCGAGATCAAACTCTCCGGTATGACCGCCTCACCGCGCAAGGCCGTCGTGATCGACCTAGAAGAGGTCACCTTTCTCGCCTCTATCGGGATTCGCAGCCTACTCATGGCGGCCAAGGGCGTGCACGGGCGGGGCGGAAAGATCGTGCTGGTGGGGGCGAGTCCGATGATTCGCAAGGTGTTGGAGACGGCGGGCCTAGACACCCTGATCCCCCTGTTCGACGACGTCGCTGCGGCCCAGGCTGCCGTGGTTTCGTCCTGAGACCGACGTGGCCGAGGCGCTCGGCGATGAAGCCCAATGCCTGGACCTACGAGGAGAGGTGTCGGCTCTGCGGCCAATGAGCGATTGGATACGCTCCAAGGCCCTGGAGTTGGGTGCGTCCGAGGAGGCGGTTGCGGCCCTGGAACTCTGTGCCAACGAGCTCTTAAGCAACATCATCGAGCACGGCAGCCCGGGCCGACAGGCGCGCGTACAGCTTCGCCTGGGGCGCTTAGGCGGACAACTGGGGCTGGAAGTGCGGGACGACGGCCCCGCCTTCGACCCGCTCGCGGTCGACCCGCCGGCGCCGGCGGCTGGTTTGGCAGAAGCCCGTATCGGTGGCCTGGGCGTGCATTTGACGCGGAGCCTGATGGCTCGCTGCCTCTACCGACGCAGCGCCGAGGGTAATATTCTTACGCTCATTGCGGATACTGTCTGAGGGTCGCGCGCCGATCCAACGGCGGGCAAAGTCGAACTAGAAGGAGCACATGTCAGCGCAACCGATCGTCAAACGCGCCTGCGACCGCCGGCGGACCTATGTGACCGACAGTGGCGCCGCGCGTTCGCCCACGTTCATCGAGCGCCGCAAGAACCTCGACCGACGTGAGCACGGGTTTATCTCCAGGCTGCGCCTATTCGCGGGTATTCCCTACCACCTTGTGGAAGAGTTTCTGGTCGACTGCCCGACCCTGCGCCTAGTCGCAGGTCAGGTGCTGCTCGAGCCAGGAAGGCCCAACAACTGCATCTACTTGGTTTTGTCGGGGCGGCTGCAGGTGCATATCGGCGATCGCGACGCAGGTGACCTGATCGAGGTGGACGTGGGCGACTGCATCGGTGAACTCTCCATCATCGATGGCCGGCCGGTATCGGCGTTCGTGGTGGCGCAGGTCGCTGGCGAGGTCCTTGCCATCAGTGAAGAGAAGGTTTGGGGCGCTCTCATGCCCGTTCCGGGGCTCGCGCGTAACCTGCTGCGCGCGCTCGCCGCGCGCATGCGCCACAGCAACCAGATCATGCTCGAACGACTGCGCGACAAGTTACAGCTCGAACACCTGCAGCGTGAACTGCAGATCGCCAGCCGCATTCAGTTGAGCATGCTCCCGTCGGGTTTCCCCCTCTTCCCGGATCACCGAGAGATTGACCTCTTCGCCACGATGGAGCCCGCTACCGTGGTGGGGGGCGATTTCTACGACGCTTTCTTGCTCACCCCGCAGACGCTTTTCGTTGCCATCGGTGACGTGGCGAGCAAGGGCGTGCCAGCGGCTCTATTCATGGCGCGCAGCATGACTCAGCTACGTATGGAAGCGCGCACGGGCCGGCCACCCGGCGAGGTGCTGCGCCTAGCCAATGCCAGGTTGTGCGAGAACAACGAGGCGGGGGTCTTCGTCACCCTTTTCTGCGGCGTCCTCGACTTGGCCAGCGGTGAGTTTAGCTACTCCGTGGGAGGGCACAACGCGCCGTTGATCGGTGATTCGGAAGGGGGCTTTAACTTCCTGCCCCTGCCGAAGAGCGTGATGGTGGGGGTCGTAGAGGGGCGGCACTTCGCCGAGGCCCAAGTCGTCTTGAAGGCCGGCCAGACCCTGCTCCTTTATACCGACGGTGTGACGGAAGCCGCCGATCCCACCCAGGAACTGTTTGGCGAGGAGCGCTTCCTCGAGGCGCTAGCGGGATGCCGCGAGGCGGACCCCCGGGGGCTCATCGGCGCCGTATTGAGATCCATCCGTGCATTCTCGGCGGGGGTTCCCCAAGCCGATGACATAACCCTTCTTGGCCTGCGCTATCTCGGCCAGAGAACTCGTCAAATAAGTTAAATGGCCGGGCAGGCGGCGATTTCTGGCGCATCTACCGGCGATGGAGTAACCTCCAGGAGGCGGGCGAATTGCAATGGATACTGCTGTGGTTTCTGTTTTTTTGGGGCGGGGGCGCAGGGTCGCAGGAAAGCCCGAGTGGGTTTCACTCGGTCCAAAGTCGGCCCCCTCAGCGGCCCCTGTCGAGGATGATCGCTTGGAGTTGGTAGACGACCCCGAGGGCGAGCCCGCCGAGAACGGCAGCCCTATCCCTTGGATCATCATGATCGTTGACGATGATCGTAGCGTGCACGAGGCGACGGTCATCGCCATAGCGAATGAACGAGTGCTCGGGCGCCCGCTCCACTTCCTGCATGCCTATTCCGCTGAAGAAGCCCGGTCGATCATGGCCGAGCGGCCTGATGTGGCACTCCTCCTGCTTGATGTGATCATGGAAACCCCGGATGCCGGGTTGCGACTGGTTCAAGAGCTGCGCCAGGATCCACGCCACAGCGGTGTGCGGATCCTTATCCGCACGGGGCAGGCGGGCGCATCTACTGACGCGCAGGTAGCGGCCAATCTACCGGTCGATGGCTTCTTAATGAAGGCCCAGCTGACCCGGGCGATGTTGCTCTGGGCAATCTCGGGTTGCCTGGGAGGTTCATCGGGCTTCCCGCCGCAAACCCCCGGCTGACCCACGCGCGACTTTCGCGACGATCCCGTTGGTCGCGCGGAGGTGGGTCGCCTCTAGAATCGGTAAACCACGCCGCCGCTGACCAAGTCGATATCTCCGCGGCTGGTCTTGTCCGCATCCCCCACGTTGTGGAACCGCTCGAACTCGACCCGCGCCGAGAGCGAACGCGTGATCTCGTAGGAAGCCCCCACGCCCCAATGCAAGTTTGCCTTCGTGGCACTATCCTCGAAGGTTCCGCTGGGGCCGATGACCGTGAGCTTGGCGCGAATGTCGTACAGGCCCAGCCGCCCAAAAATCGAGAATCCCTTGCCTAGCGGCACGATGCCGATGGCGTCAGCATAGACGCCCGCGCTCGCCTTGAACTCGCCCTGCAGCAGGCCTGTGTCGTATCCCGACGGGGCCGCGCTGATGTTCGTATTTACCGACAACTTACCGAGGTTGACGTAGCCCACCTCGAAGGCGAAGTGGGGGGCAAAGAGGTAGCCCAAGTAGCCCTTCATGCCCGTGTGCCGATTGTCCACGGTGCTCGACGAGGTAAACCCCTGAGCGGTGAGCGCGCTGTCGATGTCGATTGCGTTGGCGTGGAAATGAGCGCGGCCGGCGCTCACCCCGGCGTAGATGCCGGTGCCTTCCGCCGCGGCTGTCCCCGCCACCCCGCATCCGAGCAGGAGTATCGCCACTGATTTAGGATATGCCATGGTTCCCCCACCTCCCCGATAGGGATTGAACACCGTCTTCCCAGGATGTCGCTGCGATACTGCACTGACTGAGCTTTAAAAGCGCAGTGCCGGCCTCAATATTAGCGCATCAAGGCCTAGCCTGCAGCTTAACTGGCCCCCCGGATACCCTCTAGACGTTTCCAAGGAGTTGATTCCCATGAACAGTCAGGAACGAGATCTCCTCACCCAGTTTCTGAACCAGTTGGCCGCGGCCCCTTCCCTGCCCCGTGACCCGGAGGCCGAAGCATTGATTTCCCAGGCTGTCGGCTCCCGTGGGGACGCGGCCTATCTGCTAGTGCAGCGGACCCTGTTGCTTGAACAGGCCCTCAAGGCGGCCCAGGAAAAAATTACCCAGATCGAGCAGCAAGCCCGCCAAGCACCGGCGGCAAGCGGCTTCCTCCAGGGCGCGGCTTCGGCCTGGGGCAATTCCGCGGTCCCGTTCGCGGCACCGAGCCCGCTCCCCGCCGCCTCTAGCGCCATCCCCGGCATGGCGGGCGTGCGCCCGCCCGCGGCCCCCGCCCCTGCCCCCGGCGCGTTCACGCCCTCAGCCGGCCCCAGCTTTTTGGGGACCATGGCCGCCGGCGCGGCCGGGGCCATCGGCGGCGCGCTGCTGCTGCAGGGCATCGAAGGGATGTGGCATCACGGGAGCGCCGCCGGCCTCGCCTCGGGACAGCCGGGGCTGGGTCTGAGTTCGCCGGGGATGAACCCTGGCGGCGAGACCGTCATCAATAACTACTATGGCGGGGAGCCCGCGCCGGACGACGCCGCGCAGTCCTACGACAGCCTAGCGCAGGAGGATGCTGCGGTGGACGACGGGGGCGACAGCGACTGGGCGTAACCTGACGGCGGGGTTTATAATAGGGCTCCGTTTTCTCCTGGGGGTCACCCCGTGCAAGAGACACATCCGAGCGCCCGACAGGACGCCAAGGTCATCGGCGTGGTGGGCGTAGCCCACGGAGCCTCGCACTTCTTTCACCTGATTCTCGCGCCGTTGTTTCCCTGGCTGCGCGAGGCCTTCGGGTTGGGTGGGGTGGAGCTTGGCCTGCTCATGACCGCCTTCTTTGTGGTCTCCGGGGTTGCACAAGCCCTGGCCGGCTTCGTGGTGGACCGGCACGGGCCCTACGTGGTGCTCTGCGCCGGCGTCGGGTTGCTGGCGGTCTCGGCCCTGGGGCTCAGCCTGAGCCACAGTTACCCGGCCCTGCTCTTCTTCTCCGCCTTGGCCGGACTGGGCAATAGCGTTTTCCATCCCGCGGACTACACCCTGCTCAACGCACTCGTCAATCCCAAGCGCCTGGGGCACGCGTTCAGCGTGCACGGCATTTCCGGCAACCTCGGATGGGCGGCGGCGCCGGTATTCTTGGGCACGATCGCGGCCCTGGCCGGCTGGCGTTGGGCATTGCTCGGTGCTGCGCTCCTGGCGCTGCTCTTGCTCGCGGCACTTCTCGCATGCCGCACGCTGCTGTGCCCGCCGACGGTGCGGCGGCGCGCCGCACCCGCCCTGCACGGTGGGGAGCAGGGCGCGGGCGCGCTGGGCTTTCTGGCGCTGCCGACGGTTTGGATGTGCTTCCTGTTCTTTGTCATCACCTCCATGGCCTTGGGCGGCATCCAGAGCTTCGCACCGGCCGCCCTGCGTGAGCTCTACGGCATGCCGCTGGCGCTCGCCACCGCCTGCATTACCGCCTACATGCTGGCGAGCGCAGCCGGGATGCTCCTGGGTGGATTTCTCGCGGGCCAGACTAGTTCCCACGAGCGTGTGGTTGCAGCAGCCTTTGCCGTTGCAGCGGTCCTGGCCGTGGTGATCGCCACGGGCGCCTTACCCACAGTGCTCGTGCCTGTGCTCTTTGGCCTAATGGGTTGCGGCTTCGGCATCGCGGGCCCCTCGCGCGACCTGATGGTACGCGCGGCTGCGCCGCGCGGGGCGACGGGGCGGGTTTACGGCGTGGTGTACTCGGGCTTGGACGTGGGGCTATCTTTCGCGCCGCCGCTGTTCGGGGCACTGATGGATGCGCACCACACGGGGGGCGTATTCCTGCTAATTGGGTTGTTCCAGTTACTGGCCATGTTCAGTGCGCTGGGCGTGGGATTCAAGGCGATGGCACGCCGAGCTCAGGTGGCCTGAGACGGTCCGCGGCGAGTAGTTGCCGTCGGCGTTCGAAGAGGACTACGGCGGTGGCAGCCGCTACGTTAAGGGATTCCACTCCTGGCGCCATGGGGATAGTGAGCGCCTGAATGGACTGCCTGCGGAGCAACTCCGAGACGCCGGCTCCTTCCGCGCCAACGACGAAGCCGCAGGAGCCCGTGAGATCCAGCGCATAGGGCGTTTGCGCCGCTGCCGGCTCCAGGCGGAAGAGCCGGCCCGCAAAGCCCGGTGCCAGCGCGGGCAAATCGGCTCGTTGACGGAGCGGCAAAGTGAACTGCGCTCCCATACCCCCGCGTAAGCAGCGGGGCGACCACGCATCCGCGCAGGCCTCCGAGAGGTAAGCGACGTCCACGCCGGCAGCCAGCGCCGTGCGCAAGATGCTTCCCAGATTCCCCGGGTCCTGCACCCCGTCGAGCAGCAGCGCGCAGTCCACGCGGGGAGGCTCAGCGACGGCGGCGAGTGGGATGGAGGCAAGTATGCCCACCGGCGTCACCACACCCGCCAGTTTGTCGAAGAGGCCGTCGGCGAGCACCATGGCCTCGCGGCCTGCGCGCACCCGCAGGACCTCCGGATGGGATTGCGCCGAGTGCTTCACCACCAGTTCCATCCCAAAGCCGCCGTGCACGAGGTCGTAGGCCTCCACCAAGTGCGCGCCATCGATCAGTGTGCGCTGCTGCTCTCGGCGCGCGCGCGCCGACTCCGTCAAACGCAGGAGATTGCGGAACCAGGGGTTGGATGCCGACGTGATGGACTTCAACGGGTGCGGGAAATCAGAAGAGTCTCACCGTCACCGGATTGACTAGGCCGACCTGTTGCGCCGCGAGCACCAGGGCCAGGGCCAGGATGAGGCCAACGAGTAACGCGATGCGCCAGGAGAGCGCGGGCCCCGGTGCCGTGGAGCCTAGCGCGCGGCGAGCCCAGCCCGCCCGCCCGAGCTCACGGCGCTGGTCTGCCCAACGTAGGCGCGCGCTGTTGCGCTCGGCTTGCCACTGGTCGTCCGAGGAAGGTTCGGCTGCTTGCGGCGTGCCGAGTTCGGGCCAAGTATCCAGGGGCGCCCACCGTTCCCGGTCGGGGCTAACGAGATCCAAGTGGTGCAGACGCCCTAGGAGGAGGTCCTGGTCCATGGCGGCTCGCGGGTAGGGCCCCGTCACCTCGCCACCGCGCAGTACATACCAGAGTCTATGCATGGCGCCGAGGATACTCCAGTGGCCCCGCCCGCGCCTACGCCGAAGCGCGCTCCACGGCCGCCACGAAGGCCAAGCAAGTGCGCTTGAAGTCGCCGTAGCGCGCTTCGTCGAAGACCGCGGGTTGCGTGCCTGAATCGGCATAGAGCAGCCCGAAGGGGGTGCCTTTCACGTGCAGTGACATGGCAAAAAATTCTCGGCTGATGAGCTTCTCGCGCAGCGGCGAGGGTAGCAGCGTGGCAAGTCGCTGGCGGTTCGACCCGGTGAACCACAGGGACTGGACCCTGGGCAGCAGGCGCGCGAAAAGATGCGTCGAGCCGGGCTCGAAACTTAACTCCCCCGGCGTTAGACCCGGGTCAAGCAATAGGACATTGGCGGGCTCGACCTTGCCGCTGGTAGGATTGACCCGGCCCAGCCATACCCTGCGCAGCCCCAGCCCGCTGCTGAGCGCGTAGAACAGGGCGGCTACCGTGGTGGCGCGATCCTCGCTGCTGCGCGGGTTAGCCGCCGCCAGTTGTCCGAGGACCTCCTCCACCGCCTCTGGGATACGTCCACCGATGGGAGCGGGCGGCGGTAGGACGGGACCGGGAAGCAGTGGCAGGTTCGCCGCCGCGGGACGGACGCCAAAACAGCGCCAATTGCGGGCGGCCTGCACCGATGCCTGGTGCACCCAGTGCACGCACTGCTCTACGGAGAGGTTGGTGAGCTTGGCGAGCGCGGGGTATTCCTCAGGCAGTGCGCTGTGATGCCAGCCCCGTTCTGCGTGACGGGTCAGGGCTACGGTCAACTTCATGGTGTCCAAGCGCGGATGGGCAACGTGCTCTGGATGCACGTGCTGGCGCAGCAGAGCGGGCAACCCCCACTGCTGGACCACAGCGTGTTGGAGCTCGCGCAGGGTGAAGCCCAGCACCAGGCGCTGTGCAGCGGCGCGCAACACGGCCCGTTGCAAGGTATGCATTTGCTCGATCTGCAGGGCTTGACGAGGCGCGATGCACCAGAGCAGCAGGTCACCAAAGTCATGCAGCAACGCACTGATCATGACTTCCTCGGCCTCCATGTCATTACGCAGTCCGGCGAACACCCGCGCGCAAACGCCAGCAAACCAGGCCCGGCTCAAGGCGCGGCGCATGCCCAGTAGGGCATCCGGGTAGGCGCCCAGTTCCTCTTCGATCACGACCAATTCGCGGAACTGGCGGAAGAAGGCGTTCATGCCGTGCATCATGATGACGTGTTCCACAGTCGTCATCTCACTCACGGCCCGGTGCCGTAGGCGCGCCTGGGAGAAGCGCAGCAGGTTGAGCGTCATGAGTGGGTCGCGCAGCACCACTTGTGCCACCTCACGGCCGGTGACCGCCTCCCCCCGCACGCGAAGCTGCCCGATGTCCTGCGCAGTTTGGCGCAGCACTGGAAGGTTCCGCGCGCTAAGCGCGGCCACCCACTGTGTCAGGCTGTGCATGGGGACGGCGCGCCTGGCCCGGGCATACGATAAACGTACAAGGCGCTGTGTGCCATCCCTGGCAGCGGCAGCACCTGGGTGGGTGCGACACCTGGGACGGCGAAGCAGTTGCTAACAAGTAAGCTTCCCTCGGTCATCTGAGCCAGCGCCGTGGTCCAGAGGCGGGGCATGGGGACGGGTGAGAGGAAGGCGTAGACCACGTCGAACTCAGCCAGTGGCAGTTCCCAGAAATCACCTTGGCAGACCGTGCAGCCCGGCAGGATTGCAGCGCGCAGCCGCGCGATTGTCGCCGGGAGCGGCGCGAGTTCCACGCCGAGGAAGTGGGCCTTGGGGAAACGTGATCCGAGGCGTGCCAGGACGCCGCCAAACCCGCAACCCAGGTCCAGAAAGCGAAAGCTGCGCTCCTGGGGTAGCAGGCTGGCTAGGCGTTCGCAGGCGGCCCGGTTACTCAGGTAGAGGGGCACGCGCGTCTCGAAGCTGTTCCAGAACAGCAGGACCAGCATCAGAAAGCCAGCCAGGAACCACACCTCGGCGATCTCTGCGCCCTGCAGCCAGAGCGCGCCGGGGACGAAGGCGAGGTTGATGGGAAACCACCAGGGGGCTAGCCCGAGGCGCTGCCCCGCCACCGCGGCGGCCAGTCCGTGCAGCAGCAGAGGTGCGGGCAGCCAGCCGCCGAGAAGGTCGGCGAAGAGCAGGCTGCCCAGAGCGGCCAAGCCGCCGATGCCTTGGGCACTCAAGGCGAGTAGGAGCGGACTGGGGCCGCCGACGTGGACCGGCGCCGCGTCCAGTTCAGCGGGGCTTGCCGGGAGCATTGTGCAGTCCCTCTGCGACGTCCTCGGCATCCTGCACCTCGAGCTTGCCGCCATCGGTGCTTGCTGCGTCCGCGGCTTTTTGGTTCATGACAATGATGCTTACTCGCCGGTTGATCGCGGCCACCGGATCCTTGGGTTCCAGCAACACCGAGGATCCCAGTCCCACCACACGCGCGATTCGCGTCTCGGGCGTTCCCCCGGCCACCAGTTCCCGGCGCGCCGCGTTAGCCCGCTCACCGGAGAGTTCCCAGTTGCTATAGCCCTTCTCGCCGCCGGAAAACGCCGAAGCATCGGTGTGGCCGGATAGGCTGATGCGATTGGGAACATCATTGAGTACCTTGCCGATTTCGCGCAGGATCTCGCGGGTGTAGGGCTGCAACTGTGCGCTCCCCACGGAGAACATGGGGCGATTCTGTTCGTCGACGATCTGTATGCGCAGGCCCTCGGAGGTCATGTCCAGCAGTAGCTGGTTCTTGAACTGGCTTAGCGTGGGGCTGTTGGTGATGGCGATTTCCAGGCGTGCCTTCAGGTCCTTGAGGGCAGCGGCGTCGCGCTTAGCGATTTCCAACTCTGCGGACTTGATGTCGGAGACCTTTCGGCCGGTGGCGTTGTCGCCGCGGCGCTGTTGCCCGGTGGAACGTGTCAGGTCGGTGCCCCCACCCTTGATCACGCTGGTGGCTTCGCCCGCTCCCGATCCCCCCATCAGCGCCACCTTGAGTGGCGTCTGGAAGTAATCGGAAATTCCCGCGCGGTCCGCTTTGGTCGTGGATCCGAGCAACCACATTAGCAAAAAGAAGGCCATCATGGCCGTTACGAAATCGGCGTAGGCGATCTTCCAGGCGCCGCCGTGGTGCCCATGGCCGCCCTTCTTGATGCGTTTGACGATGATCGGTCGCTGTGTGTCGTCGCTCATTTCTGCTCGGTCAGGGGTTCGTTCAACCACTCACTCCTGGGGGCCCTGGCGGGGTGCGCCGCGCTACTTACCTTTGCGGCTCTTGACCTCTTCCTCGAGTTCGCTGAAGCCGGGGCGCTCCGTGGAATACAGGACCTTGCGCCCGAACTCAACGGCCACCTGCGGCGCATAACCGTTGAGACTCGCCAGCAGGGTTACCTTGATGCACTGGAGCATCTTCGTGCCCTCGTCGAGTTTCTGCTCGAGCAGAATGGCAAGCGGTCCCACGAAGCCGTAGGCGAGCAGAATGCCGAGGAAAGTTCCCACCAGTGCAGCGGCGATGAGCTTGCCCAGTTCTGCCGGCGGTATGCCCACGGACTCCATGGTGTGCACCACGCCCATCACGGCCGCGACGATGCCGAAAGCTGGCAGGGCGTCGCCCAGTTTCGCGATGGCGCCGGCGGGTATCGCCCCCTCATGGTGGTGGGTCTCGATCTCCACGTCCATGAGGTTCTCGATTTCGAAGGCGTTCAAATTACCGCCGACCATCAGGCGCAGATAGTCCACTAAAAACTCCATGGCATGGTGGTCGGCAAGGATGGTGGGATATTTGCTGAAGATCGGACTCGCGTCGGGATGCTCCACGTCAGACTCCACGGACATCAGGCCCTCCTTGCGCACCTTCGACAGCAGGTCGAAGAGCAGGCACAGCAGTTCCAAATACATGGCCTTGGTGAACTTCGAGCCCTTGAAGACCGTCGGCAAGGTCTTCAGTGTCGATTTAACCGTTTTGCCCGTGTTCGATACGAAGAAGGAGCCCGCCGCGGCGCCGCCGATCATCAGCAGTTCGACGGGCTGCATTAGGGCGGCTAGGTGCCCCCCTTCGATGACGAATCCGCCGAAGACGCAGGCGCAGATCATTACATAGCCAATGATTACGAGCATGGTCTTGGGCGATGTGGTGGTGGAAGATTGTTCGGCGAAGGGCTGCCCGCCGTGTCCGGTGAGTCGCCTCCCCTGTCCCCGTTTAACGGAAATCGCCGCCTCTACTTTAGGTTCATCGACAGCCTTCGCCCGGGAGCTCCCAATGCCTGAGGCCTCGCAAGCACCTGATTTAAAGCTTTGTCATCGCCGTCCGTTATACGGTCTGAGGCGCACTCCGGCACTGCTGTCATTACGCCGAAAACCACGGGAAAGCAGCTATCCACATGCAAGTTTTTGGACGTCTGAGAATCGGTCTGAAACTGGGGCTGGCCTTCGCCGTGGTGTTGCTGCTGCTCACAGGTGTCATTGCCTTTGGCCTCGTGCAGGTGCAGCGACTTGAGGAGTCGAGCGACAAGCTGGCGGCCGGCACCCTGCGCCGCGCCATCCTGGCCCACAATGCGCAGAATGCTGCCCAGGCTCAGGCCGCTCGTCTCAATTCACTGTTTTTACTAGATAAACAAATAGCCCGAATCCCGGTCTACGTCGAAATCGACCGACAAAACAAGATCCTGACCAGTGCCTTAGAGCAGTTGGCTTCCCACCCGGCCGATGAGCACGAACGCCGCCTGCTCGACCAGGTCGGGCAATCCCGGGCGCGCTTCACCGAGGCGCTCAATACGACCGTGGACGCCGTGGAGCTCGACCTCGAAGGCGCGCGGGCTCCCATGCTCCGCCAGGCACTGCCCGCGCTAGAGACCTTGCTGGGGGATACCGACGCGTTGGTGACCCTGCAGGCCGTGCGCCTGGACAACCAAACCGCGGAGATCCGCGCGGCGGAAACGGCGAGCAAGCGCTGGATGCTCGTCCTAGGCCTGGCCGCCGTGAGCGTTGGCTGCCTCTCGGCCCTCGCGATCACCCGCTCGATCGTTCGCCCGCTGGTCGCGGCACTGAGTTTTGCTGACGGCATTGCCGCAGGACGCCTGGATGGGACCTTGCCGGCCGTCCCCGGCGATGAGATTGGCCACCTGATCGACGGCCTGGAGCGCATGCGCTCGGGCATCGTCGAGCGAGAGGAGCGGATTACCCAACTGGCCTACCGGGACGCCCTGACGGACCTTCCCAACCGGACGCTATTCAGCGAGCGCTTACACCAGGCGGTGGCCACGGCAAGCCGCGCCGGTCACGCGACGTCGGTGCTTACGATGGATCTGGACCGATTCAAGCACGTGAACGACGTGTTGGGTCATGAGTCGGGCGATGAACTGTTACGCGCAGTGGCCAGTCGCCTGACCAAGACGATGCTGCGCGAATCCGATACAGTGGCGCGCCTGGGCGGGGATGAATTCGCCATTTTACTGCCCACCCAAGGTAGCCAAGACGCTCTCTTGGTGGCCGAGCGCATACTGCGCACCCTGGAGACGCCGATCACGTTGGAAGGACAACCCATCGACGTGGGGGCCAGCATCGGTATCGCGAGCTTCCCCGAACATGGCAAGGACGCGAGCGAACTCATGTCGCGTGCCGATGCCGCCATGTACCTGGCCAAGCGGACCAACAGTGGCGCGATGATCTTCTGCGAGGCCCCTGGCGACAGCCGCCGCGACAGCCTCTCGCTGCTGGGCGAACTGCGGCAGGCGCTGGAGCAGAATCAACTGGTGCTCTATTTCCAGCCCAAGGTGGGGCTCGCCAGCGGCTTGACCCAGCACGTGGAAGCACTCGTGCGCTGGGTCCACCCCGAGCGCGGCATGGTGCCACCAGACCGCTTCATCCCCTTCGCCGAGCAGACCGGCTATATCAAGGCGATAACGCGCTGGGTGATCGAAAATGCCTGCATGGAGATTGCCCGGTGGGAGCGCAGCGGGCTGCGCGTGGGCGTGAGCATCAACATCTCCGCGCACGACCTCACGCACCAAGACCTGCCCGGGATCTTCGCCGCGCAACTCTCGCGCTTCGCCGTCGCACCCGAGGCGCTGTGCCTCGAGATCACCGAGAGCGCGATCATGGATGACCCGCGCTCGGCGCTGGCCGCGCTTGAGCGCCTGCACCAGATGAACCTCCGACTGTCCATCGATGACTTCGGCACCGGGTATTCGTCGCTGGCCTATTTGAAACGACTACCGGTGCAGGAATTGAAGATCGACAAGTCCTTCGTGCTCAATATGGCGAGCGATGCGGACGACGCCGCTATCGTGCGCTCCACCATCGACCTAGCGCACAACATGGGTCTCAAGGTGGTCGCCGAGGGCATCGAGACCGAACAGATCTGGAATCTGCTCCGCGCCTGGGGCTGCGACTACGGGCAGGGCTACTACGTGAGCCGCCCCCTGCCCGCTGCGGACCTGGAGGCCTGGTATCAGCGTCAGGCCGCCGCCTAGGCGCGGCTTCAGGAGTCCATTGCCTGGAGCAGGCTCCGCTCGAGTATCTCCAGCATCTTGCCGATCTCCTCGGCCGATACGTTAAGCGCCGGCATGAAACGCAGCAGGTGAGGGCGCGGCGAGTTGAGGAGCAGCCCTCGCTCCAGCGCATCGTCCACCACGGCGCTCCCAATATCGCGCCTTAGGTCTAGCGCCAGTAGCAGGCCCCTGCCCGTCAGGCCGCCCAGGCCTAACCGCGCAGACAGCGCAAACAGTCCCTCGGAGAGAAGGCGCCCGGCGTCGCCCACGCCGGCTAAGAAACCCGGGGCAGAAACGGTGTCGAGAACGGCCACGCCCACGGCTGCCATCAGCGGGTTGCCGTTGTACGTCCCCCCCTGGTCCCCGGGCTCGAAGCACGACACGGCTTCCGTAGCCACGAGTGCGGCCAAGGGCACGCCACCGCCCAGTCCCTTGCCAAGCGTCATGATGTCTGGCGCGACACCGGCGTGCTCGTGGCCCCATAGCTTGGCGGTGCGGCCCACGCCCGTCTGCACCTCGTCGACGATAAGCAGCATGCCGCGCTCGCGGGTGAGTTCGCGCAGCGCGCGCAGGAATTCGTCCGTCGCCGGGATGACCCCGGCCTCACCCTGGATCGGCTCGAGCATTACGCCCACCGTCTTGTCGGTAATCAAGGCCTCGACCGAGGCAAGATCATTTAGCTTCGCCTTGGGGAAGCCGGGAACCTTGGGCTCGAAGAGCGGGCGGAATTGGGGTTTCCCCGAAGCGGACATGGTGGCCAATGTGCGGCCGTGGAAGGAGTCCTCAAAGGTGATGATCTCAAAGGCCCCGCCGCGATTCTTGGTTCCCCAGCGCCGTGCCAGTTTGATGGCGCCCTCGTTGGCCTCCGCTCCGCTGTTCGCCGGGAACACGCGCTGGAAGCTGCTGGACGCAACGAGGCGCTGCGCGAGTCGGATGGAAGGCTCGTTGTAGAAAGCCGGGCTGGGAGTGATAAGGCGGCGAGATTGGTCGGCAAGGACGCGAGCGATCACCTCGGGGCAATGTCCCAGGCAGTTCACGGCCCAGCCCTGGACGAAATCCAGGTAGCGCTTGCCCGTATGGTCCCAGAGCCAACTGCCCTCGCCGCGCAGGAATACCAGTGGCGGTCGGGTGGTAATCTGCATCAAGGCGTCTACGGGGAAGTCATCGAATTTCACGGGCAAAACTCCTGGAGATCGGGGGCACAAAGCACAAAAGGCCGCGAGTGTCTGCGGCCTTGGAGACTGGCGACTGCGGAGTCTAGCGTCGCTTGCCGCGAACGAACCGCGCCGTGGTGGCGCCAGAACGTCGCAGGGCAGTGCCAATAGGGATCATGGAAGTGATGCTAGTGCCTGCGCCCGGTGGGGTCAAGACCCATGCCCGGCCCACGCCAGGCTGAGGCCTCCTGCGGCCCGGCGCCAGACGGTGCCAGGACGATCGACGAAGAGATCCGTCTCACACAGGACAACTCCTCCTTGTCCGAACCGGTGTAAAACCAGCCGCTCCATGCGTTGCCGATGTAGACCCTGTGTTCCTGCGCGTGTCAAGCCGCGCATGGCGGAGCGCCTCTTCGACGCTTCGGCTGGCGCTACGCTGTCTGGCCACCCTGCGGACCGAAACGCGCATCCTCCGGTTACAGGCTTGGCAGCCATGAGCCTGGGCTCCCGCGTGATGCGATCGCGTCGTGCCATGACCTCTCGCTTACCGAAGCTCGTCTTGCTGCTTCATGGTCGGGACCGGCAGCATCAAGACGCCCGGCGCGCACCAGTGAAGCTGCTCCGGATGAATGGCAATGTGCCTATTGAAGACGAGAGTCAGTTGAAAGAAGGTTACCTCGGCTGGGATGCACAGGCTGCCGATCCTTTGCGCTCCGTTTGGCGCGTCCGTCACGCGGATCGCTTCGGCGTCCAGAATCCCCCTGATGTACCAAATGCACCTGGTGGCGGGGTAGACCGTGGATTTCGCGATATCTTCTATATCGCGGCACCACTCCTTCAGTTCGGATGCCGTGTGTGGCTGGCCGCCCTGATCGGCTGCATGGGTTGCGGAGGATACCAATGCCAGAGCCGTGGCTACTGCGGCCAGCGCCATCCGCAGGCCCAGTGCGCGAAGCAGGAGTACCGATAGCATGGCGCGCCTCCATCAAGGTGGGGGGGCCACGCTATCGGATTCAATCGGTGCCGGCCGAAGCCTCCGGCATGCAGGCTTCGCGCAGCCCCGGCAGCAGGTCGTCGTATGCCTTCGTCGTAGCGCTATAGACCGCCTACAGCATGGGCACCAGTTGCGCCAGTTGCTCCGGGTAGCGCCGACGCATGAACCGGATGCGCTCGGCCTTCACCTCGGCCGTGCAGTTCCAGCACTCCAGGGAATCCGGCGCCTCCGGGTACTGCTCGGGCAGCGGGAGCCCGTGCGCCTCGAGGTACTCATAGACCTGCGCATCCGACCATCCCCACAGCGGCGCTAGCACCTCGGCCGCTGGCCCGAATGAAGCCATGGTGTTGTCGGCCCGCCGCTGGCCGTGGATCAGCGGGGTGATGCGCTCGCGTCGCAGGTATTCGAGCATGGGGGCGCCTCGAAGTGTGGCGCAGCAGGATACCCAGTCGCTCAGCATCACACGTCCGCGCGGCCCTACATCCATCAACTGCCCTGCCGGTGTGTTCGCCACATGGACAATGCGCGCCGGCAGGCCTGCAGCCTGGAATCGCGCCGCCTGGTCGTATGGCACCTCGGCAAGGTGCCAGTCCTTCCCGAAGGCACGCACGACGTCCGCCATGTGCGGGAACATGGCCCCGGTGTTGACCCATAGCAGCGTCAGCCGGTCGCGGTACGGGCGCAGCATGTGCTCGAGTACCACGGACTCCTTGCCGCCGCTGAAGAACAGGGCGCCGCGTCCGTGGCGCTCCAGGGCTTCCACCACAGCATGCGGGCTCATTCCTCAATCCCTCCTTGCAGGCGCTCCAACTGTGCGACGGGCTGCGCAGCCGCGAGGATCTCCTGCAGGCCCGGGTCCGCCTTCGCCCTGGCGATCGACAGTGCATGCTCGGCTGCCGCAACGCGCGCGCCAGTGTCCACAGGAGCAGTCCGCACCTCGGCGCGAAGGATGGCGCAATGCAGGCGCGCGGCCATCTCGTTCAGTTCGTCCATGGCGCCCCCTGTGAAGTCCATGCCCCGGTGCTCGCGCTGGGCTTTCTGCTGCCAGAGAAAGAACATCCACAGGTCGGAGAAGTGGTCCGCCCGCAGCGCCTGGAATTCTTCCGTCGATAGTCGGGGCGAATTTGCCGCCCGCTGCTCGGCATCCTTCTGCTGCCGTACCATGAACTCCGCCACCTTGACGGCCCCATCCCTCGCTTTCCGCTCCTCGGCCTCGGCCTCGGCGCGATAGAGCGCCAGGTCTTCAGTGGGGCGGCTCACGTACACGGTGCTCGGCCCGCTGGCCCGCTCCCGCGTCAGCTTCACGCGCCGGCCCCGCGAGTCCCGGAAGATATGTACCGGCTTCCGAGCGCCAGGCTCGCGCGGCAGCGGCTGCCCGTCAGCGATGCCCGAAGCACGGACCGCGGCTTCGCGTCCGCTTTAATACTCGCAGGAATCGTACTGCTCAAAGAGCCTAAGGCCCGGGCAGCTGATCATCGGGGGGAATGGCAGTGTTCCAGAGAGCGCCGCCGCGAAGCGTTACCATTGCGCGCAGCCATAGTGCAACCTCCTTGGTAGGTTGTGCTGTGGTCAGGGACGCGGCCGGGTGCCTCCGGCCTGCGTCCCGCCTTCCCGGTGAACCGCACCGGGTACGGTGAACCCTAATGCGTGGTCTGTTCGATGTCGTCGGCCTCCGGAGTTGCGGTGTATCCAACCTCGCCGCTTACCCGCTGGTCGATCGCCGACAAGCGCGGATGGCAGTACGGCGTCGCCTTCGCCGCGATCGCACAGGCACCGTCGCGGTCGCCCGTCTCCCACAGTTCTCGCATGCGGGTGTTGGGGCTCACTTTATTCCACTGCTTCCGTCGCACGGTAATCCGCGACTGCCGGCGAGCGTGGTCGCGGATTGCGGCCCCGAGTGGGGCAATGTGAGACGGGGGAGTAGAGCGAGACTGGGGGTCGCTCAGAACAGCGTGAGCTGATCGAAGTGCGGGGCCGGTGGGCGGTGGTTGAGGCCAGCGGCGGTGCGGATGGCCTCGAGCATGGCCTGTGGGGCGAGGCGCACGCGCAGGTTCAACTGTTGCTCCGATTGCGCGGCGCACGCAGCAACTGCTCGACATCTCCCAGTAGGGCCCGGGCTTCCTTCCCAAGCTCCGCTTCGTGGCTTTCAGATTCATGCCTTCCCCCGCAGCGGAATGACCACGGCGCCGGCCCGCAGGGTGTCCAGATGATCCGCCCAGGCCTGCATCATCTTGAGGCGCTCCGGCAGGTATTCGGCATAGTTGTAGGCGGCGCTCACCCGGTTGCGCTCGGCGTGGGCCAGTTGGCGCTCGATCACGGCATGCGGGTAGCCGAGTTCGTGTAGCAGCGTGGACGCCAGGGAGCGGAAGCCGTGGCCCGTCATCTCATCGCTGCTGTAGCCCAGCCGCCGCAGGGCGGCATTGACGGTGTTCTCGCTCATGGGCCGCCCGGTGGTGCGTTCGCTGGGGAACAGGTAGCGGCCGGCGCCGGTGCAGGGCTTCAGTTCCTGCAGGACGGCTATCGCCTGCCGGGACAGCGGCACCAGGTGCTGCTCGCGCATCTTCATCTTCGGGCCAGGGATGCGCCACTGGGCCTGCTCCAGGTCGATCTCCGCCCATTCGGCGTGCCGCAATTCCTCCGGGCGCACGAACAGGAGCGGTGCCAGACGTAGTGCGCAGCGCGTCGCAAACTGGCCCACGAAGCCGTCTATCGCACGCAGCAGGCCGCCCACTGCCCTGGGCTCCGTCAGCGCCGCGTGGTGGCGCACCTTCACCGGAGCCAGTAGGTCGCGCAGTTCCAGATCCCGGGCCGGATTCCGCGTGCACAGCCCGTGCACTATCCCGTGGCTAAAGATCCGGCCGCACAGCTTATGGACGCGCCAGGCGATGCCCACAGTGCCGCGCTGCTCAACGCGCTTGATGACCTGCACCAAGTCCGGCGCCGTCAGCTCGCCGATCGGGCGAGCGCCGATCCACGGGAACACGTCCACCCCGAGGAAGCGCAGGTGCTTCTTCCGCGTGGTGTCCGCGCGGGTTTGGGTCACACCCTCATGCCATCGGCGGGCCACTGCCTCGAAAGTGCCGTCCCCCGATACCCGCGCCATCTCCTTTTCGCTCGCTGCTTTTCTGCAGAAGGATCACGCCCGGCCTCCAGTTCCTGCCGGGCCTCTCCCGCACGCTGGCGGGCCTGTGGCACGCGAACGGCCGGGTAGGCGCCCAGGGCCAGCATCTTCTCCTTCCCTCGGAAGCGGTAACGCAGGCGCCAGTGCTTGCCCCCTACCGGGGTAACCTCGAGGTGCAGGCCGTTGCCGTCGGCAAGACCGTACAGCTTGGTCCGGGCCTTTGCGCCCTGAATCTGCTTGTCCGTGAGCATGACTCACCTCCGCGCGGGTAGATTCCTGGCGCGGAGGAGGTGCGGCGGTACTCTATCCGTAGAATCTACCCAAGATGAGGGTAGATTCTACTGCTTTGCATTGGACTGTACCGGACCATTGGATTGGACTTTTTCCCTGTAATCACGGGCGTTGCAGACTTTCTTGGACTGCTTTGGATGGCTTCATGGTCCCAGGGACCGGAATCGAACCGGCAAGCCGTTTAAAGCGGCGGATTTTCTTACCCGCTACAGCTTTCGCTGCCGTGCTGGGCACGTTTGGGGTCTGGACTATACCTTCACCCGTTCTGGGTGGCAGCCGTCTAGTCTCTACACCTGTCCCCGGGGGGAATCCGGGGCCTTGGCTCGGGATTGCCATGCGCTGATGGCGAAGGGTTCCCCGAATTTGACTGCATTCACGCACGCCCTTCCGAACGTGGTGCTCAATGCTTAAAGTCCGCTGTGTTTACCAATTTCACCACCCTGGGATCCACGCGGATTATGCCTCAAGGCCCGCGCCTGCGCCCGGGGTTTCGATGAGTTGGTGCGCGAGGAGAGCGGCCAGACTGATGTATTCCAGCGCGCGCGAGTGAGTGGCCGCCAGGACGACCGGAGGGGCTACCCCAGCCTGCGCGGCCTCCACCCAGCGTAGCGCGCAAAGGCACCAGCGGTCGCCCTCCCGGAGCCCCGGAAAAGACATCTCAGGGTGGGGGGTGATGAGATCGTTGCCCCTGGACCGGGAGAATTGCAGGAAGTCATTGGTCATGACGGCGCACATCACGTGCGTGCCCCGGTCTTCCTCGGCAATTCGGCAGTAGCCGTCGCGGAAATAGCCCGTGGCTGGATCCGCGCAGCAGGACTCCAGTGGCGTCCCCAGTACGTTCAGTGCGAAGAACTGTCGATGTGCAGCTTGCATGGTAGGTGCCTCCGCGTGAATCTTGCTGCCGGGTCGGGCCGCTCACCCCAGGACCTGTCCGGAGACGAGCACCAGCGCAACGTCCACCACCGCACTATTGCCCGCTCGGACTGCGGCGATCGCCTGGGCGAGGGTTGCCTGCAATTGCGTGCGCTCGTTTACGTGGAATGCCACGGCGCCGCCCGCAGCCTCGGCGATGGCGGCGAGTCGGGGCTGCGCGCCTATGGTGACCCAGTAGGTGTCGTTGTGCCGGGCCCTGCCCTCGGGATGGACCCCGAGCGTGGAGAGCTTGGGCGAGTGCCAGCCGCCGTTGTTGTAAATGATGGTGAGTTGCGCCACGCCATAGGCGCGCCCAACCCAATAGGCGCTGCTCGGCAAGCCGAAAAGATAGCAGCTGTCGCCCACCAGGCTGATGACCTCCGCGTCGGGCTGCGCCAGCTTCGCCCCCAACGCGGCATTGATTCCCCAACCTAAGCCGCTGCCCCCGCTGGCGTAGAAGCTACCCGGCCGGGAGAGGCGCAGTACGCCGGGTATGATTTCCGTGCCCGAGGGCTCCTCGCACAGGACCACCGTGCCGGGGGTGACCAGTTCGCGCACCGCCTGCGTGAGTTCTTCGGTCGTTATGGCGCCCCCTGCCCTGGGCACTTGGCGAGATTGCCTCGCGCGTGCCTGGGCGATCCATTGGCAGCGCTGATCCCTGCCGGGCACGGGCTCGTCTCCTAGGGCCGTGAGCAGTTGTTGCAAGACCTTGCGGCTGTCGGCCGCGCAGCTGCACTGGGCGGGGAAGTGCCAATAGCCCAGCCCCTGTTTGAGCGGGTCGGCGTCCACCTGGAAGATGATTGCTCCGCTCGCCGGGGACACCGTTTGCGGCATCCAGGGCACATCCACATCCATGAGGATGATGAGATCGGCCTCTGGCACCAGGGTGTTGCGTCGATAGCCCACATGATTGGGCTGATCGCCGGGGAAGTTTAGGTACTGCGGGCTGGGCTCACCCACGGCAATTCCCACGCGGCTGGAGAGTTGGGCGAGCAACTCAACCGCCGCCGGCTGCCGGCCCAGGTAGCTGCTGATCAGCAGTGCGCGGCGTGAACCGCGAAGCGCCTCGACCAGTGCTTCCACCATCTCCGCGGGCATCGCCCCGGGCGTGGGCGATGCCCAGTGCGCCGGCGTGGCCTGATGGTCACGCCCGGGGGCATCCCAGACTTCGCGCGCGGCGGTGAGGTAAACCGGGCCCTCGGGCATGGTGGTGGCGAAGCGCAGCGCTCGCAGCAGCACGGAATCGACCATCTCGGCGGCCCGCAGCTCGTAGGTCCATTTCATGTACTGGGACAGAATATCGCTTTGCCGCTGAGCGTCTTGAGTCCAGTGGATGAATTCGTTGCGAGCGCCGGTGCGCTCCCCGCGGTCTGTCACCGGCGACAGTCCCGCGACGATGATGGCCGGGATGCGCCCCCGCGCTGCATTGGGCACGCTGCAACCCAGGTTCTGCGTCCCCACCTCCACGTGGACTAGCACCAACTGCGCTCGTCGCGTGATCATCGCGTAGCCGTGAAGCGCACTGAGCGCCGTCATCTCGTTAGGGCACACGATCACCCGCGGAATGGGGCCGCCTTGCTCGCTCAGGCCAGCGAAGGCCTCGATAAAGGTCGGGTGGTCGCTGCCCAGGTTCGTGAACACGTGGGTGACGCCCATCTGGGCGCGAAGCCGCAGCAGCAAATTCGCGGCCGTGGCCGCCTTGCAATCCATCGCGTTGGCGTCGCCTCCCTTGTCGCGTCACCGACCAACCGTGGCTTCCGCGGCCAGCGTCCGCAACGCTAGCACATCCCGCGTACCGATCTAACGAAGCACGGGAGGCTACACTATGCGCTACCGGGGCGGGCAGGACTGCCCCCCTTTTTTTTCTGGTCTGGAGTATGTCTCATCGACGATCCTGCAAACACCACCAAGCCCCGCAAGCCTGACGGCGGCGTCGAAACCGCGGCCGCCACCGCAGCCACGGCACCGGCGGCACCGGCGGCACCGGCGGCATTCTCGCGCCTGTTCTTGGCCGTCATGTTGCCCATGTTCCTCGCCGCGGTGGACCAGACGGCACTCGCCACTGCCACACCAGCCATTGCCAGGGACTGGGGTGGCCTGCGTGACGCGGTGTGGATCTCGGTGGGCTATTTGATCGCCGTGACGATCATGGTGCCCGTCTACGCGCGCGTCGGTGACCGCTACGGCCGCCGGGAGACCCTGCTCGCCGCCCTGGCGGTGTTCGCCGCGGGTTCGGCGGCCTGTGCTTTGGCGCCCGGCATGTTGACCCTGGCCTTGTCGCGGGTCGCACAAGGCTTGGGCGGCGGTGGACTGATGGTGATGTGCCAGGCCCTCATCGGGGAACTGGTGCCACCGCGCGAGCGGGCCCGCTACCAGGGCTACTTCGCCGTGGTGTTCACGCTGGCCAACGTCGGTGGGCCCGTATTGGGGTCGCTGGTCGTTTCCCACTGGGGCTGGCGTTGGCTTTTCCTGATCAACCTGCCCCTGTGCGCGCTGGCCGCGTGGCGCATCAGCACGCTGCCCAAGGGCCGGAGCAACCCAGAGGCCGTCGCGCTGCAGGACGCGGTCGGGGTCGTGCTCTTTGCCGCGGCAGCCGGTCTTTCGTTGGTCTGGCTGAATTTTGTCGGCCACCGGTTCCCTTGGCTCTCCGTCCGATCACTGATCATGGCCGGCACCGCCACCCTGCTTTGGGTGCTCTTGGTGGTGCGCGAGCGGCGCGTGCGAGCGCCTTTCCTACCCGTGGAACTGCTCGCCATCCCCGGCATCAGGATCATGGGGCTCACGGTGGCGAGTTTCGCCGCCTGCTTGTTTGCGCTGGTGTTCTTCTTCCCGGTTTACCTGCAACTTGGTCGGCAACTCACCGGCCCCAGTGCCGGGCTGTTGCTGCTCCCCCTCAGTCTGGGCGTGGTGTGCGGGTCCGCGCTCACCGGGCGCTTGGTCGCGCGCAGCGGCCGGCCATCGCGTGTGCCGTCCGCAGGACTGGGGCTCGCCAGTGCGAGTCTGATTCTCTTGGGCCTGCTGCCGCCTTCACTGCCCACCGTGATCGGGCTGGGCGCCGTCTGCGGCATCGGCTTCGGCACGGTCATGCCGGTGGCTCAGATCATCGTGCAGACGCTGGCTGGGCGTGAACGGCTGGGTGCAGCGTCCTCGATCGTGTCGCTCGCGCGTTCGGCCGGCGGCGCCCTGGGCACCGCTGGTTTCGGGGCTCTGGTGTTTGCGCTCCTCGGGGCCACGGAGCCCGATGCGATCCTGCGCCAGGGGGCTGATCCGCAGGCCGCTGCCGCGGTCTCCCTGGCCTTCCACAGCGCGTTTCTCGGTGCTGGCCTGCTCGCAGGCCTGGGGTGCTTGGTGGCACTTCGGCTCCCGCGCATCCAACTCTAGGGCTGCGGGAAAGAGGCATTCGCCCCGTGCCGTAGCTGCAGCGTGGCCTTGGCCCTGCGGGCTTTCGGTATACTCGGTGCTGCCTGCGATCGCGTCCGCAGGCACGCCCGCCTACTCTCATGTCCAGAGGACCCTGGCCGATGCTTGGGCCGTACACGCCGAGACAGAATCAACTGCTGCGCCAGCTGCCCGACAGCGACCTGGCGCGGTTGCTGCCGCATTTGGAATTGGCACCGATGCCGCTAGGGGAGGTCCTGCTGGACGGATCGCAACCGCCACGGCAGGTGTACTTTCCCACGACCGCGGTGCTGTCACTTGTGCAACTGCCCCCCGACGGCATCCCGGCGGAGGTGGCGGTGGTAGGCAGCGAGGGCATGGTGGGACTGGGCCTGGTGTTCGGCGAGGATCAGCCGGCTCTGCGCGGCGTCGTGCAGTGCGCAGGCTACGGATACCGCATTAGAAGCGCCGTGCTGCGCCAGGAATTCGATCATACCGAAGCCCTGCGCGGCGGCCTTGGGCGCTTTGAGGAGAGGCTGCGTGTGCAGATGACGCAGACCGCGAGTTGCCAACGCGAGCACTCGCCTACGCAGCAGTTCTGCCGCTGGATCCTGCTCAGCCTGGATCGCCTCGCCCAAGCCCAGCCCGCAGCGGAACCACACCTCATCGCCACCATCTTGGGGCAGAACCGCGACACGGTGGCCGATGCCACCGCCGCGCTGCAGGCCTGCGGCCTCATCCGCTATGCCCGCGGCCACATTACGGTCCTGGACCGTGTGGGGCTGGAGGCCATGGCCTGCGCCTGCTACCAAGCGCTACGCTGGCAGTTCTCCCCTCGCCAACCTGATATCGTGGCGTGAAGTCTCAAGCTGCGGTCTGGGCCCGTGGACGGAGCCGCAGTCCCTCACCATTGCGCTAAACCGGGCGCGTGGCTGAACCCTGGCGGGTCGGGCTTACTCGACGGGTCGCGACGGCTGGGTTTGCCCGGTTTGCCCGGTTTGTCGGGCGAGGGCGAGCGGCTGTCGCGCGCCAGGTCCTGAGCGTCCAAAGCCTCCGGCGCCTCGGCCTGGCTCGACGTCTGCAGGACGCAGGAATCCACCGCCGGCAGCAGGGTCAGCGGACGAGATGCCCACGCCTGGCCCATTGCGCCACCACAGGCTGCTTGTCCCCCGCGCGAGGCCCGCAGCCTCATTCGCGTTTGCGTTATGTACGGGTTTGAGCGGCCCCGGAGATTTCGCTATGATCTGCCTTCGGCATCAGGTCCAACTCCCGTCTGCCTGCTCCGATTGCCGGGAAACTACATGCCGAAAAGTAAGTCAGCTTACCTCGATGTCCTCGCCTTACCCATGGAGGCTCGCGATGTCTCGCGGGTTTACGCCGTGGGAGATATCCACGGGCGGTTCGACCTGTTGCAGCGTATGGATTCCCTGATCCAGGCCGACCTTCGGGCCTGCCCGACGGGGTCCTCACTGGTGTGCTTTCTCGGTGACTACATCGATAGGGGCCCGGATTCCGCGCGCGTGGTGGAATGGCTCACCCGTGAGCCCGTGCGCGGCCAGTTGCGCGTGTGCCTGCGCGGCAATCACGAGCAGCGTCTTTTGGATTTCCTGGAGGAGCCTGCGTACTTTGGTCCCACCTGGGTGCGTTTTGGTGGACGCGAAGCCCTGCAGAGCTACGGCGTGTCCGTGCCCAGCCATCCTACTCGAGAGAATTGGAACCAACTGGGGCGCGCGCTCGACCAGGCGCTCCCGGACGCACACCGTCGCTTCCTCGAGAAACTCCCGTTGGCTCTTCGATGGGACCGCTTTCTGTTCGTGCACGCCGGATTGAACCCCGAATGCCCGCTTGAGGCTCAGCCGGTGGAGGATCTCTTGTGGATCCGGGAGCCCTTCTTGGACTCGGAGCGCGATTGGGGCTTTGTCGTGGTCCACGGCCACCACGTGGTCGAGCGCCCAGAGTTCCGTCCAAATCGAATCGGCGTGGATACGGGCGCCTTTGCCTCCGATCGTCTCACTAGCGTGGTGATCGAGGACGCGCGCTTGCGCCTGCTGCAGACCTGACCTGCCCGGGTGGGGGTGTGCTTCCGGCGCCTTCCCTGCCTGCTAGGCGCAATGGGGCGATAATGGCGCTGGGTGCACAAGAGGAAAACCCATGGGACAGGCTGGTTGGCAAGATTTGGCGGCCTTGGCGGCCCAAGTACACTCGGGGTGCCTGCTGGCGGTACCCAAGGATAGCTCGGGCGTCTCCATGGCGATCACGCGCGAGATCCTGCGCAGCGGTGTGCGCGACCTGCATCTGGTGTGCCTGCCCACGAGTGGTTTGCAGGCCGAAGTCCTGATCGGCGCTGGTGCTGTGCGTACGCTGGAGACTTCCGCCGTGAGCTTGGGTGAGTTCGGCCCCGCCCCGCGCTTCGCAGCGGCCGTGCGCGCGGGCACCATCCGGCTGCTGGACGCCACCTGCCCGGCCCTCTATGCCGCCTTCCAGGCGGGGCAGAAGGGCCTACCCTTCATACCGCTGCGCGGACTCATTGGCAGCGACCTGTTGCGCATGCGCGCCGACTGGAAGGTGATCGACAATCCCTTCGCGCCGGGCGACGCGATTGCGCTGCTGCCCGCGATCCGGCCCGACGTGTGCGTATTCCATGCCCCGCTGGCGGACGCCGAAGGTAATGTCTTCATCGGTCGCGAGCGGGACCTCCTTCTCCTGGCCCAAGCCTCCCGGCGCTGCTTGGTCAGCGTCGAGGCGGTGAGCAAGGAGAACCTGTTGCGCGACCCCGCGCGCGCTGGCTCGGTGATCCCCGCGATCTACGTGAACGGGCTCGCGCGGGCCCCCGGCGGAGCCCAGCCGCTGGAGTTGGAGGGGCATCACGAGACGGACGCGGCGCAGATGAGTGCCTACGTCAGTCGCTCCAGCACCGAGGCGGGGTTTCGTGCCTTCCTCGATGAGTGGCTCAGCCTTGGCAAGGTGGCCGCTTGACGCCCACGTGCTCGCCGACGGAACTGCTCATCGCCACGGCTGCGCGCCTGCTCGAAGGGTGTGCCCATGTGGCTGTTGGGGCGTCGTCTCCGATTCCCGGCGCAGCCGCCTTGCTCGCCAGGCGAGCTGCGCTTGAGCGTTTTGGGTTCCCGGCAGAACAATTTTTTTACCAGCGGGGGGGTGGAGCTCTTCGACTTGGCGGCCCAGGGCCGCATCGATGCTTTTTTCCTCGGCGGGGGCCAGATCGACGGCCAGGCCAATATCAATCTGGTCGGCACGGGCAACTACCCGCGCACGAGCGTGCGCTGGCCGGGTTCCTTCGGATCGGCCTATCTCTATTTTTTGGTTCCTCGGGTGATCCTGTTTCGCGAGGAGCACACGCGGCGCGTTTTCGTTCCGCGAGTGGATTTCATCAGCGCACCCGGGGTAAGCGCTCCGGAGGTCCACCGCCCGGGCGGCCCGCGGGCGCTGGTGACCTCGCGGGCACTGTTCTCCTTCGATGCGCAGGCCGCCGGCTTCACGCTGCAGAGCGTGCATCCCGGCCACAGCGCCGCCGAGGTTCGGGAAAACACCGGATTTGCTTACCGCGAGGCGCTCCCCACCGTCGTGACGCCGCCACCGGATCGCTTCGCCCTCGCGCTGCTGCGCGGGCCTGTCCGCGAGGAGTTATCGGAGGTCTATCCCCGGTTTGCCGCCGTCCTCGCCGCCGAGGAGTTGACAGCGGAGCCTGGCCCGCCCTGAGAAACAAGGCTTCGATCGCGCGCCGTTCGCGCATGTTCCCCCGCCATTGTCTGAAATAGGATCTATCCATGGACCAGACCACCGAAGCGCCCTCCCGCGCGCGAGTTGAACTCCCGCCCCAGCCCATCTCCGAGGAAGTTCTTCGCGAGAAGTACGCCAAGGACGGCGACCGAAGCGTCGACGACGTTCGTCGGCGGGTGGCGCGGGCTCTGGCTGCGGTCGAGGCCGAGCCGGAGCGCGCGCGCTGGGAGGCGAGCTTCCTCGCCGCGCAGCGGGCTGGGTTCATCGCCGGCGGGCGCATCAACTCAGCCGCCGGGGCGGGCATCGTGGCCACCTCCATGAACTGCTACGTCGAGGGTGTGGGCGACTGCCTAGTGGGCACCTGCGAGCAGACGGGCTTCCCCGGGATCTATGTGGCACTCGAGCACGCCGCCGTCACGCAGGGCATGGGCGGCGGCGTCGGCTACGACTTCTCGCACATCCGGCCGCGCGGCGCCAAGGTGAAGAAGAAGGCAGCACTCGCCTCCGGTCCCGTGAGCTACATGCGGGTCTTCGACCGGTCCTGCGAAACGGTGGAGAGCGCGGGTGCGCGACGCGGCGCGCAGATGGGGGTGCTGCGTTGCGACCATCCCGACATCGAACGGTTCATCCACGCGAAGGACCAGGGAGATTTAACTAATTTCAACGTCTCCGTGGCAATCACCGACGCCTTCATGGGTGCATTGGCGGCCCAGGAAACCTGGGAACTCGTGCATGTGGCCGAGCCTGGGGAGGAACTCATCAGCGCCGGGGCGCGCCAACGGGCGGACGGCAAGTGGGTCTATCGCAGCATTCCGGCGAGAGAACTCTGGGAACAGATCATGCGCTCCACCTACGATCACGCCGAACCCGGCGTGCTCTTCATCGACACCATCAACCGGGAGAACAACCTGGCCTGGTGCGAACGATTGGAGGCGACCAATCCCTGCGGCGAGGTGCCACTGCCACCCTTTGGCTGCTGCAACTTAGGCAGTATCGACCTCACGCGCTTCATAGAAGACCCCTTCACGCTCGAGGCGTCCTTCGATTTTTCCGCCTTCGAGCAACTGGTACCGGTGGCCGTACGCATGCTCGACAATGTGCTTGCGACCACGCGCTGGCCTTTGCCCGAGCAGCAGAGCGAGGCCCAGGCAAAGCGGCGCGTTGGGCTCGGATTCACGGGGCTGGGCGACGCACTGGTGATGTTGGGGCTGCGCTACGACACGGCGCCTGCGCGCGAAGCGGCAGCGGGCTTTGCGCGCCGTTTGCGCGATGCCGCCTACGGGGCGTCCGTGGATCTCGCCCGTGAGAAGGGCAGTTTTCCCCTGCTCGATCGCGAGCGCTACCTAGCGGCCCCCGGATTCGCTTCGCGCCTGCCCGCAGCCTTGAAGGCGCGCATCGCCCAGGACGGCATACGCAACAGCCACCTCATTGCCATCGCACCCACGGGGACCATATCGCTCGCCTTCGCGGACAATGCGTCCAATGGCGTGGAGCCGGCCTTCAGTTGGTCCTACACGCGCCGGCGCCGGATGGGGGACGGCAGTTCGAAGGAGTACGCCGTGGAGGATCACGCCTACCGCCTGTTCCGGCACCTCAGAGCGCTCGACGAGTCGGTCAGCGTGCTGCCCTTCGATGCCTCGCGCTCGCCCCTGGCGGGCACCCAGTGGGTGGACGCCGACGGTGCGCGCTTCGCCATGCTCACGCAGAGTTTCGTCACCGCGCTGGAGATGCCGGCGCTGGACCACATGCGCATGGCCGCGGCGGTCGCCCCCTTCGTGGACGCGGCCATCAGCAAGACGGTCAACGTGCCAGAGGACTATCCCTTCGAGGATTTCCAGGACCTCTATCTCGAGGCCTGGAAGGCCGGGCTCAAGGGCATCACCACGTACCGGCCCAACGGTGTCCTAGGCTCGGTGCTTTCCGTCACGCCCACCCGGGAGCCCAGCGGGCCCGAGGAGGTCCGCGTAACCGACCCAGACCGCCGCATCCGCCTGGGCAGTGCCCCGCAGCCCGCCCTGGCGAGCCTGCGTTGGCCGGGGCGCCCAGAACTTCCCAACGGGAACCCCAGTTGGACCTACTCGGTACGCCACCCGCTGGGCAGCTTCGCCGTCTTCATCGGTCACGTCGACGATCGCGGCGTTCATCCCTTTGAGGTCTGGGTCAACGGGGGCGAACAGCCGCGCGGTCTGGGCGCCATTGCCAAGACCTTGTCCATGGACATGCGCGCGGCCGATCACAAATGGTTGGACATGAAGCTGAGTGCGCTCGAGCACGTGGGGGGCGACGACGCCTTCGCCATGCCCATGCCTCCCCTCGGCGAGAAGATTCAGGTGCCCAGCCTCGTGGCGGGGTTTGCCCGCCTCGTGCGGCACCGCTGCAGGGAGTTGGGGGCCTTCGCTGCGGATGCACAGGGTCCCACCCCGGTGATGGATGCACTGCTGGGGGTGAAGGAGCCCAAGGCGGGCCCGGACGGCACGCTCAGCTGGACGGTGGACGTGGTGAACGCCGCCACGGGCGATGACCTGGTGCTGTTCTTAAAGGAACTGGTCATGCCCGATGGCCAGCGCCGGCCCTATTCCATGTGGCTCTCCGGAGACTACCCCCGCGCGCTCGATGGGCTGTGCCGGGCGCTCAGCCTCGACATGCGGGTCTACGACCCGGCCTGGATCGGGATGAAGCTACGCAAGCTGCGTAAGTACGGTGAGGCCAACGGCTCCTTTCTTACCCGGATCCCGGGCTCGGAAAAGTCCCAGGCCTATCCTTCGACGATTGCCTACCTTGCGCAGTTGATGATCCATCGCTACGCCATGCTGGGCATCTTGAACGAAGAGGGCTATCCGATAGCCAATGCGGGAATTCTCGCCGTCCCCTCGAACGAGGCGCAAAGCGCGCGCAGCCTGCAACCCCTTCCCGGCCGCAAGTGCCCTGAATGCGCGAACCGGACCATGATCCGCAAGGACGGCTGTGACTTCTGCACCGCCTGCGGCCATGTGGGATCCTGCGGCTAGCTCAGTGTAAGCGGCTACCGGAATGCGCGTAAATCTGGCTTTCTACGCGCAAAGTCGCCGGGATGGTGATTCCGGGACAGTCAGGTTGCTGAACGGGATGGGTGCGTAGGGCGCGTAAGGCCGGGCGGATCGTTGCAACCCGGGC
>JANXRW010000124.1 GCA_025356655.1 Betaproteobacteria bacterium
TTCTCGGATCTGGAGATCCAGGTGCTGGACGCGTTCGTAAAAAAAACGCACGGACCCACCCACCTGCCTTGGCGAGGCAGTGCGCCTAGTGGCCCGCATGGGCGGCTACCTGGGCCGGAGCAACGATCCACCGCCCGGGCACCAAGTGATGTGGCACGGCTACACTTAACCTCCAGGCGATGTGGGCTACGCCCTGCGGCATCCCGAGGAGGATTCGTGAAACTTGTGGGGAAAGGGCAGGGCTAGCCTCGCCATCGCAACCCGACCGCGCGGTCACCTCATTCGGTCACCCCATCCCACGCAGGTCAGGCGACTGCGGATCGCCTCCCGGCCGTATTTGGCCAGTCCAGGGTGTTTGCAATGACTATGCGCTCCGTGCGGTGGCATGGTCTGCGCAGCACGGACTCATTGGGCTCTGCACGCGGTCCGCGTCACGCCAGCCCAGCGACCCGCCGCCGGGGCCACACGTCATTTTGAGGCGCGGCGTCCGCTCGTCCCTGGCAGATCCGGACCCAAGCAGTCGGCTTCCCGTGTAGAGAGCGCTGCCGTGCGTTGCAGCCCCACCGATCTCAAAGGTCGCGCTTTGCCACCGGATGACCTAGTGCCGGTCTGCGCGGCGGTCTGCCGCGATGGCAAAGACATCCGTTGGTCCGCTGGAGGCAGCGAAGAACTGGCTCAGCGCCACCTCGACCCAGTGGTGCCCCGGTGGTCCGTTTACCGACCCGTTGAACGGTTCTGCGAGCGAGGGGCGCTGCGCGTCGATGGTGGTGATCTGGCTGTTGGAGATGGCGATCAGCAGGTTGCGCGCGCGGCAGTTGACGGTGGCTAACAAGCCGAGGCGGATCACCGCGCCCAACCGCCTCACATCGAGCGGTTGGCAGGGAACCGCACCGGGTTTCGACGTCTGGTTGTTCCTCCCCTCACACGCATGACGAAAGCCCGCCACGGGTGAAGTGGGTGTCATCCGCGAGCAGAAGCTTTACTCGATCCGTCGAGGCCGTCGCAGGCCCTTGGGCCGTGGGCAGGGCGCCCCCACGAACTGGGCGACAGGCGCTCCCCGTCAGGAGCGTTCACACAATTTGACATTGATTGCCAAATATTCACAATGCTCTTCACAATAGCGACACAAATCTGTGCGCCCACGAGCAGGTGCGGCAACGGAATGGGATCCAGCGCAGGTCCACCGACCATCAATTGGAGACTTTCAAATGCAAAAACGCTTTCTTCGCGTGGCCGTCGCGGCCGCGCTCGCTGGTGCCACGCTCTCCGCCCAGGCGGCGGCAATATTTCTGACCGGTCATGACCCGGACTTCCACGCCCTCGTGGGCGGTAACGCGGCGGGCGCGCAGCACATCAATCAGACCGCCATCAGTTTCGTGACCAGCGCGGCCAATAACAGCTTTACCGCCGCCGGCGTAAACAAGTTCCTCTTCGTCGAGTCCAGTATCGCACCGCCCGGCGGTCACGTTGACGGGTTGGGTGGGGTCGTGGCGAGCGGTTACGTACAGGGCGTCAATTTCGACAAGGCGGATGCCTCCGGGCTGAACGCCGCGATCGACAACTTGGGCACGAGTTACAACGCGCTCGTGATCGCCTCTGACTTTGGCGGCATCCTGACCCAGGCAGAACTCGATATCCTCCGCGCCCGGTCCGCGGACATCATCAAGTTCCTGAACAAAGGCGGTGGTATTTACGCCATGGCGGAAGGTAACAACGGCGTGGGCCTCACGCCTAACGGTGGCTGGTTTAGCTACCTCCCCTTCGTCGTTAGCGCGGCCAACAAAAACCAGGGCGAAGTCGGTTTCGCGGTCTCCTCCTTCGGCGCCGGACTCGGGCTCACGAATAGTGACGTCAACGGAAACGCCTCCCACAACGTCTTCCTGAACGACGGCGGGCTCCATATCGTCGACAGCGATGCCCAGGGCCAGATTATGTCGATCGCCGGGGTAACCGCATCCGTGCCCACGCCCGAGCCCGAGGAGTACGCCCTGATGGGGCTGGGTCTCCTGGGTCTGGCCTTCGCTGCCCGCCGCCGCACCTAAGCCTAAGCGCCAGCCCGGGTGCGGTGCAGTCCCAACCGGGCGCTACATCGGCGACTCAGGCGCCGATGTAGCTGGTCTTGACCGTAGTGAAGAATTCCGCCGCGTAACGGCCCTGCTCACGAGGGCCGTAGCTCGAACCCTTTCGCCCGCCAAAGGGCACGTGGTAGTCCACGCCCGCCGTGGGCAGGTTCACCATCACCATGCCCGCCTGGGCGTTGCGGCGGTAATGGCTGGCGAACTTCAGCGAGGTCGTGCAGATGCCCGAGGACAGCCCGAAGGGAGTGTCGTTGGCGAGGTGCAGGGCCTCATCGTAGTCCCGGGCCAGGATGACACTGGCCACTGGGCCGAAGACTTCCTCTTGGTTGATGCGCATGGCGGCGGTGGTCTGGGTGAACAGCGCCGGCTCCAGGTAAAAGCCCTCCGTGTCCCGCTTGAGCAGGTTGCCACCATAGGCTAGGTGGCCGCCCTCGCTCTTCGCCAGTTCGATATATTTTAGGTCCTGGTTCAGCTGAGACTGATCCACCACCGGACCGATGTGAGTGCCCGCTTTCAGGGCGTGGTCGATGGTCAATCCCTTTAGGCGTTCCGTCAGCGCGGCCACGAAGCGGTCGTGAATGCCGGCAGTGACGATGAGGCGGGAGGAGGCCGTGCAGCGTTGTCCGGTGGAGAAGAAGGCGCCGTTGACCGCGCATTCCACCGCGACCTTGAGGTCCGCATCGTCGAGGACCACCAGGGGGTTCTTTCCGCCCATCTCCATCTGGATTTTGGCCATGCGAGCGATGGCCTTGGCGGCAATGCGCTGGCCCGTCTCAACGGAGCCGGTGAAACTGATGGCGTCCACGCGCCGGTCATTGACCAGGGCTTCGCCGACCACGCTGCCACGGCCCATGACCAAGTTGAAGGCACCCGCCGGCACGCCCGCGTCAGCGATGATCTTGGCCAAGGCCCAGGAGGAGCCTGGGCAGAGGTCCGCCGGCTTGAACACCACGGCGTTCCCGTAGGCCAGCGCGGGGGCGATCTTCCAGGCGGGGATGGCGATGGGGAAGTTCCAGGGGGCGATGATGCCCACCACGCCCATGGGTTCGCGGGTCACCTCGACGTCTACCCCCGGGCGTACGGAGGCTACGAGGTCCCCGGTGCGGCGGAGGACTTCTCCCGCAAAAAACTTGAAGATGTTGCCGGCACGGACGACTTCACCCACGCCCTCGGGCAGCGTTTTGCCCTCTTCGCGGGATAGCAACTGGCCCAATTCGTCCCGGCGCGCAAGGAGCTCCACGCCGACGCGTTCGAGCAGGTCGGCGCGCGCCTGCACGCCGAAGCCAGCCCAGGCCGGAGCGGCGGCACGGGCTGCGGCGATGGCCTGATCGGCCTGTGCTTGGTCGGCCTGGGCGTACTCGCCCACGAGGTCACCGAGGTCGGACGGGTTCTGGTTGCGCGATACGCTGGCACCGGCCACCCACTCGCCGGCGATGTAGTTGTGATGGGGTTGAGTGCTCATGGGGCATTCCTCGCGAAACGGGTGGCAGGACGGACAGGCGCTCGGCAGGACAGACAGGCGCGTGGCAGCGGAAGGGGACGGGCACGGGATGCTAGCCAAGCGCAACAGCGCCGTCAAATCGGCCTCCGCCCGGATCGATGAGAAACTACCGGTTTTATGCCGAGGCAACATGAGCCCCACGCAATTGCAGGCGCGCGAAGTCGTCCGTCAACTACGCCCCTCGCGTATCCGTGAGGTGGCCAATGCCGGGCTGGGCAGAGGCGACATCCTTGCCTTCTGGTTTGGCGAGCCCGACGAACCCACGCCGGCATTCATCCGTGAGGCGGCTGTCGCAGCCTTGGCCGCCGAGGATACGTTCTACACCCGTAATCTGGGCCTGCCGGAGTTGCGCGCGGCGCTCGCCCACTACGTCGGCGGCCTGCAACGGCCGGTGTCCGAAGACAGTGTGGCCGTCACGAGCTCCGGCATGTCGGCCCTGATGCTGGTGACCCAGGCGCTGGTGGGGCCCGGCGACCGGGTGGTGGCGGTGACGCCGCTGTGGCCGAATCTCGTGGAGATCCCGCAGATCCTGGGCGCGCGGGTGGTCACGGTGAGCTTGGAGTTTTCGCTCGCCGGCTGGAGCCTGGACCTGGACCGCCTCCTGGCGGCCCTGACACCAGGCACGCGGGCGCTCTACCTGAATTCGCCCAATAACCCGACGGGCTGGGTGCTCCATCCCGAGCAGGCGCGCGCCCTCCTGCACCACTGTCGGCGCCTGGGTATCTGGATCGTCGGCGACGACGCCTACGAGCGCTTGTTCTACGGACGGGACGATCTGCGCGCCGCCCCTTCCCTGCTCGGCTTGTCCGATCCGGAAGACCGGCTGGTGAGCACCAACACGTTCTCCAAGGCATGGCTGATGACGGGCTGGCGGCTGGGCTGGCTCTGCGCGCCGGCCGCACTGATGGCGGACTTGGGCAAGCTCATCGAATACAACACGAGCTGTGCGCCACCGTTCATCCAGCGCGCGGCGCTCGTCGCACTGGCCCAGGGCGAGCCGCTGGTGGAGCGCAGCCGCCGCCGGCTTCTGCATGCCCGTGATCGGCTCGTGGCGGGGCTGCGCGAGACGCCGCGGCTTGGCGTGGGCCTGCCGGAAGGGGCCATGTACGCGTTCTTCCGGGTGGATGCAATGGCCGACAGCCTTGCCTTTTGCAAGGACCTCGTGGCCCGCGAAGGCCTTGGTTTGGCGCCGGGCATCGCCTTCGGGCCCGAGGGCGAGGGTTTCCTGCGTTGGTGCTTTGCCGCCCGCCACGAATTGTTGGACGAGGGCCTGGAGCGCCTGCGCCGACACCTGAGCCGCGGCTAAAACTAGCTCAACGCCACTGCTTGCGGATCAGATCGCAGGCACGTTCGGCGATCATCACGGTGGGCGCGTTGGTATTGCCCGAGGTGATGGTCGGCATGACCGAGGCGTCCACCACCCGCAGGCCGGTGAGCCCGCGCACGCGCAATTCGTCATCCACCACAGCCATGCCGTCGCTGCCCATGCGACAGGTGCCCACGGGATGAAAGATGGTCGTTCCCAGATCGCCCGCCGCCTTGAGCAACTCCTCCTCGGACTGCAACTCGGGGCCTGGTTTCCACTCCTGCGGGCTGTACCGGGCGAGCGAGCGCCCGGCCATGATGCGGCGGGTGAAGCGTATGCCGTCCAGAGCAACCCGGCGGTCACCGTCGGTACTCAGGTAGTTCGGTGAGATGGCGGGGTGCACGGCAGGGTCGGCGCCACGAATATGCACACTGCCACGGCTCTCCGGGCGCAGGTTGCACACCGAGGGGGTGATGGCGCCGAAGGGGTGCAGTGGCTCGCCAAAGCGCTCTAGGCTGAGCGGCTGGACGTGCCACTCGATGTTGGCCGAGGGCTGGCTGGGATCGCTCCGGGCGAAGGCCCCAAGCTGGCTCGGTGGCATGGTAAGCGGTCCTGTCCGGAACAGCAGATATTCAAGGCCCATACCCAGCTTTCCCGTCAGGCTGCGCGCACGCTCGTTGAGCGTCTTGGCGCCGGTCACCTTGTAGACGATGCGGATCTGGAGGTGGTCCTGCAAGTTCTCCCCCACCCCGGGGAGCTCATGGCGTAACGGCACGCCGGCGGCTTGCAGTGCGCTAGGGGCCCCGATGCCAGAGAGCTCCAGGAGTTGCGGCGAGCCGATAGCGCCGGCAGCCAGCAGTACCTCGCGCCCTGCGGTGGCCAAGCGCTCGACGCCGTCAGCCAGCCGGTAGCGCACGCCATCGACCCGCTTCGCTGCGGTCGTAGAGAACTGTAAGCCGCTGGCCTGCGCATGCACGCGCACGGTGAGGTTGGGTCGCTTAGCCGCGGTGTCGAGGAAGGCCCGCGTGCCGCTCCAGCGCATCCCTCGGCGCTGGTTCACCTGGAAATAGGCGCTACCAAAATTGTCGCCGCGGTTGAACTCGGTGATTTTGGGGATGCCTGCCTCGGCCGCGGCGTCGCGCCAGGCGTCCAGGATTTCCCAGCTCACCCGGCGCTCCTCCACGCGCAACTCGCCGCCCGCCCCATGGAACTCGTCGGCGCCGTGCACGTAGTCCTCGCTGCGCTTGAAGTAGGGCAGCACCTCGTCCCAGGACCAGCCGCGGTTACCCAGCGAGGCCCAATGGTCGTAGTCACTGCGCTGCCCGCGCATATAGATCATGGCGTTGATGGAGGAGCACCCGCCGAGGACCTTGCCCCGCGCGTAGCCGATGGCGCGGCCATTGAGGCCGGGCTGCGGTTCGGTGCGATAGCACCAGTCCGTGCGGGGGTTATCGATGGTGTAGAGGTAGCCCACGGGCACGTGGATCCAGAAATAGTCGTCCTTGCCTCCGGCCTCGAGGAGCAAGACGCGCACCTGCGGATCGGCCGAGAGCCGGTTGGCCAACACGCAGCCGGCCGTGCCTGCGCCCACGATCACGTAATCAAAAGCTTCCTGCTCCATGTTGCTCTCCCGTCCCGCTTCGCCCTCTTCAGGGTGCAAGCATAGTGCAGATGGCCCGGCGGCGGCGAGCGCGTATCTTGGAGTTAGGGCCATGATCTTTACGGGAGGTGTTAATCGAGTTCCACCGGATCGCGAATGCTTCCCCGTCGCGCGCCGGGTGCGGTCGCTCTGGCGCTACGCGCCGGGTGCGCCACCGAGTCTCATCAGGCCGTGGAGATCTGCCAGCCGAACGCCGCATTCAGCGCTTACACCGGACCTACGAGCACGCTGACGGAGGGCCGCGTCGACGGCCGCTCCGCCGATGCCCGCAGCCTTTTCTCCGATGGCCTGGACGGGCCGGGTAGCCAGGCCACGACCCTTCTCATCGGGCACCCGCAGGAGACCGGCCGGTTCGATATCGTGGACCGTGAGCATCGCGCGCAGCCCGCGTTCGAGTCCAAACTCGAGGGCGAGCAGCAGGCGCGGCGCCCCGCGCACTTTGCCCGCACGGGCGACGGGGTGGAATTCGGCCGCGAGGAACTGGGCGATCGCCAGCGCTTCGGCATCCTGGGGAGCGGGCGCCGCCGGCTCGCCCACGCCAAGGTGAGCATTAACGGGGTGGACGTGCTCAGCTCCGATAGCGTCTATTCGGTTCAGGGCAGCGGCTAATAGGCGCTGAGCAACCGCGAGGTGCTTGGCTTTGGCGGGACCGGAGGCTACGACGCCACGCTCGGTGGCAAGGTGCTCGACCGGGCCCTGCAGGAGAAGATCAATCGTCCGGTCTAGGGTATTGAGCGGGGTAAGTGGCGCGCAACGAGAGCACGCCCGTGGAGGCCACCTACGGCTGCCGCACCGCGGCCACGCGCCCCCTTGCCGAGCGCTGCTATTTAAGTGTCCCCGGTGGCGGAGATGCACCCAGTGCCGCTGGACCGGATCCGCGAGATACGGGGCGCCGACGCCGTGCTCTATCACACCGTGAAGGAGTATGGCACCCAGTTCATCCCGATCAGGCGCAGCACCTCGGTGCATTTCGGGGCGCGTCCAGCGGGGGCGGCGGTCTCCTGGGTGCGCAGGTCGGTGCGGTGGTCAAATAGCAGCGTTGACCGCGCCCACGTCCTCTGCGGACCGGCCAGCGCCCAAGCGTCCGGCGCCAAGAACACCGGCCTGTTTCTGCGGCCCTACCACCGCGAAGGCGACGTCAAGTAACCGAGGCCGCAGTGCGCTCGCAGGGCTACACTGACGGCATGGACCAAATAGACATCGCTTTCCTGGGCGAGCCCATGGTGGAGTTCAGCCGCCTGCCGGGTGCTGAGCCGCGCTACCTGCAGGGATTCGGTGGCGACACGATGAACGCGGCCATCGCCGCGGCGCGGCAGGGCGCCCGCGTCAGCTACATCACGCGGCTGGGTTCGGATGCCTTCGGCGAGGCCCTGTTGGACCTGTGGCGCACCGAGGGCGTGGGTTCGCAGGCGGTCCAACTCGACGCGCAGGCGCCCACGGCCGTGTATTTCATCGACCACGGCCCGGACGGGCACCGGTTTACCTACCTGCGCCAGGGCTCGGCGGCAAGCCGGATGACGCCCGCAGACCTGCCCGTGGCACTGCTGCGCTCCAGCCGCTACCTGCATACTTCCGGTATCACGCAGGCCATCAGCGAGAGCGCCTGCGACAGCGTTTTCGCGGCCATCGAACTCGCGCGCAAGGCCGAGGTGAAGGTGTCCTTCGACGCGAACCTGCGCCTTCGCCTGTGGCCGCTGGCGCGCGCGCGCACTCTGATTCTCGCGGCGGCGGCCCTGAGCGACCTGTTCCTTCTCAGCCAGGAGGACGCCGCGGCGCTCTCCGGCCTGGGCGACCCGGCGGCCATGCTGGACTGGGCCCACGGCCTCGGTGTGCCGCGCGTGGTGCTCAAGCTGGGCGCCAGCGGGGTTCTTGCCAGTGACGGTGGCCGGCGTCTACGCCACCCAGGTTTCCGGGTGGACTGCGTCGATGCCACGGGGGCCGGGGACTGCTTTGCGGGGGCGCTCCTGACGCGGCTTTGCCGGGGCGAGAGCTTCGATTCGGCCCTAGCGTACGCCAACGCCGCAGCGGCACTGACCACCACGGCCTACGGGGCGGTGGCACCGCTACCTCGCGCGACCCAAGTCAACGCCCTGCTGGCCGGGGCCTGAGGCGATCCGCGGGGCAGGCTCCATGTCAGGGCCCGGCAAGCCTTCGCGGCTGCGGTTAAGCTGGCCGCCTTCGCTCCACTTTTGCTCCACCCCAACCGAAGCGAGCCCATGGCCGACGACCACGCCGGCGTCATCCGCATTCGCGGTGCGCGCCAGAACAACCTGAAGAACCTGGGGCTGGATCTGGCCCTGCACCAGTTGCACGTGGTCACCGGCGTCAGCGGGTCGGGGAAGTCCTCCCTGGTGTTCGACACGCTCTATGCCGAGGGCCAGCGTCGCTACGTGGAGACTTTCTCTCCCTACGCGCGGCAGTTCCTCGACCGCATGGACAAGCCCCAGGTGGACAGCATCGAAGGTGTTCCGCCGGCGGTGGCCATCGACCAAGTCAACCCGGTGCGGACCTCGCGCTCAACCGTGGGCACCATGACGGAGTTGAATGACCACGTGAAGCTCCTGTACGCCCGCGCCGCCCATCTGCATTGCCGGGTCTGCGGCCAGCCGGTGCGGCGCGACACGGCACCGGGGATCGTGGCGGAGATCCTGCGCCGGGCGCAGGCCGCACAGGATCCTCGGCTCGTCATTACCTTTCCCGTGGAGGTACCGGAGAACTTCACCCCGGACGAGATCCAGGCCCTGTTGGCTCAGCAGGGCTACGACCGCATTCACCTGCGCGAGGGCGCGCGGCTGGAAGTGGTGCAGGACCGCCTGCGCGCGGTGAACTCCCCGCCCGAGCGACTAGCCGAAGCGGTGGAGTCGGCGCTACGGGTCGGGCGCGGGCGCCTAGCGGTGCACTTGGAGGATGCGGCGCCCTGGCGGTTTTCCGCGCAGCGGCACTGCGCGGACTGCGACTTGCCCTACCCGGCGCCGGTACCCAGTGCGTTTTCCTTCAATTCCCCGCTGGGGGCCTGCGAGGTCTGCAAGGGCTTTGGCCGGATCATCGGCATCGACTATGGTCTGGTGATCCCAGACCCGGGCCGAACACTGCGCCAGGGCGCGATCAAGCCCTGGCAAACGCAGAGCTACAGGGAATGCCAGGACGAGCTTGAGAAATTCGCCACGCGCCGGGGCCTCTGCCTGGACACGCCGTGGCGGGAACTCCACGAGGCGGACCGCGCCTGGGTCATGGCCGGCGATGGGCGCTGGGAGAATGGCAAGTGGTACGGTGTGCGCGGCTTTTTCGCCTGGTTGGAGACCAAGAGCTACCGCATGCACATCCGCGTGCTGCTGTCGCGCTACCGCGCCTACACCGAGTGCGAAGCTTGTCGGGGCGCGCGATTGAAGCCGCAGGCCCTGCTTTGGCGCCTGGGCAGCCGCAGCGAGGCGGCCAGCGCCCTGGGGTCGCAACCGGTTTTCCTGCCCAGCGGAACGCAGTGGACGCAGGCTCAGGTGGACGTCATGCCAGGCCTCGCCATCCACGATCTCATGCGTCTGCCGCTGGAGCGCGCGCGGGACTTCTTCCGAACCCTGGCGCTGCCCCCCCCGCTCGACCAAGCGGGGGCCCTGCTCCTGGGCGAAGTGCGCTCACGCTTCGATTACCTCTGCGAGGTCGGGCTGGGCTACCTGACGCTGGACCGCCAGTCGCGCACGCTCTCGGGCGGGGAGGTACAGCGCATCAATCTGACCACGGCCCTGGGCACCAGCCTGGTGAACACGCTCTTCGTGCTCGATGAGCCCAGCATCGGCTTGCATCCCCGCGACGTGGACCGGGTGGTGCGGGTGATGCAGCGCCTGCGTGACGCCGGCAACACCCTGGTGGTGGTGGAACACGATCCCGCCGTCATGCTCGCAGCGGATCGGATCCTGGATCTGGGGCCCGGGCCTGGGGAACGCGGCGGCACCGTGGTCTACGACGGGGAGCCCGTCGGGCTCGCCTCCCAGGCCGGGTCGCTCACCGGTGACTACCTCACCGGCGTGCGCGTGGTGGATACGGAGTCGAACCTGTTGGCGCCTACGGCCGAGGGGCCCTGGCTGGAGATCCTCGGTGCCACCGAGCACAACCTGCGCGACATCGATGTGCGTATCCCGCTCCATCGCTTAGTCTGCATCACCGGGGTGAGTGGTTCGGGCAAGTCCACGCTGGTGGGCGACGTGCTCTACCGCGGCCTGCTGCGCGCCAAGGGCCTGCCCACGGAGGCCCCCGGCGCCCACCGCGCCCTCGAGGGGGTCGAGGCCGTGGGCGAGGTAGTGCGGGTGGACCAGTCGCCCATCGGCCGCACGACGCGCTCCAATCCAGCCAGCTACGTGGGCGCCTTCGACGTCATCCGCGCGCTCTTTGCCGGGCTGCCGCTCGCACGCGAGCGCGGCTACAAGCCCGGGACCTTCAGCTTCAACGCCGGCGACGGGCGCTGTCCCGCCTGCAGCGGCAATGGCTTCGAGCACGTGGAGATGCAGTTTCTGAGCGATGTCTACCTGCGTTGCCCTGACTGCGATGGGACGCGCTTCCGGGCCGAGGTCCGGGAGGTGCGGCTACCCGGTCCGGGCCACGAGCCGCTAAGCATTTCCGGGGTGTTGGAACTGACCGTGGCCCAGGCCTGGGACTTCTTCGCGGCCGAACCGCAGGTTCGCGCGCGCCTGGCGCCGCTGCGCGACGTTGGCTTGGAGTACCTGCGCCTGGGGCAACCGGTGCCCACGCTCTCCGGCGGGGAGGCGCAGCGCCTGAAGTTGGCCGGTCACTTGGTGGAGAGCGCGGCTGGGCGTTCCAGCGCCGCCTTGTTTCTTTTCGATGAGCCCACCACGGGCCTGCATTTCGACGACATCGCCAAGCTGCTGCGTGCCTTCCGGCGCCTGCGCGACTCGGGTCATTCGCTGCTGGTCATCGAGCACAACCTGGATGTGGTCGCGGCCGCGGACTGGATCATCGACCTCGGCCCGGAGGCCGGCGAATTGGGCGGACAACTGGTTTGCGCCGGAACCCCCGCGCAGGTGGCCGCGCACGCCGGATCGCACACGGGTGCTGCGCTTCGCGGGCACGGCGGGGACCGCTTAGCGGGAATGGCCAACCGGGTGGGCCGGGCGCCCGCGACCGACGGCGGGGACATCGTGCTGCGCAACGCGCGCGAGCACAACCTGCAGGACCTGTCGGTCAGTATCCCGCGCGAGCGGTTCACGGTGATCACCGGCGTATCGGGCAGCGGTAAAAGCACGCTGGCCTTCGACATCCTGTTCGCCGAGGGCCAGCGCCGCTACCTGGAATCCCTTAACGCCTACGCCCGGCAGTTCGTGCAACCCGGATCGCGGCCCGACCTGGACTCGCTCACGGGCTTGCCGCCCACGGTGGCCATCGAGCAGCGCACCAGTCGGGGCGGCCACAAGAGCACGGTGGCCACCCTGACCGAGCTCTACCATTTCCTGCGTCTGCTGTTCGTCAAACTGGGCGTGCAGTACTGCCCGGACTGCCAGGTACCCATCGAGCCGCAGACCTTTGACGCCCTGGCCGCGCGCATCCTGCGCGACTACCGCGGACAGCATGTGGGACTGCTCGCGCCCCTGGTGGTGGCCCGCAAGGGCCTCTACACCGATCTGGCACGTTGGGCGGCAGCGCGCGGCCATACCCACCTGCGGGTGGACGGCGAATTCCTCCCCACGCGGCCCTGGCCCCGTCTGGACCGCTTCCGCGAGCACAACATCGAATTGCCGGTGGCGTCCCTGCGCGTGGATCCTGCGGCCGAGGAGGTCTTGCGCGAGGCGCTCGGCACCGCCTTGGATCTGGGCAAAGGGCAGATGCAACTCCTCGCGCCGCTCGACGCCCTGGAGCAGGCCGCGGGCATGGCGCCGCCGCGTCCAGGGACGACGGCCCCCGCGTTGGTGGGGTTTTCCACGAAGCGTGCCTGCGCCTGTTGCGGGCGCAGCTTCGCGGAGCTCGATCCCCGGCTGTTTTCTTTTAATTCCCGGCACGGCTGGTGTACTGCCTGCTACGGCTCGGGGCTCGCACTGCCCGCGGGCAAGCCCGAGGAGGGGGAGGAGGCGCAATGGGGAGACGATTTTGACGGTCCGGCCCAGGCCTGTCCCCAGTGCCAGGGCCACCGCCTCAACCCCGTGGCCCAGGCGGTCCGCTTCCGCGGGCAGTCCATCGCGCAAGTCTGCGGGCTCACCGTGGCGCAGGCTCAGGTCTGGCTCGAGGGGCTGCGCCTGGAGGGGCGGGAAGCCGAGATCGCCCGGGACATCCTGACCGAGGCCTCTGCCCGGCTCACCTTCCTGCGTGAGGTGGGGCTTTCCTACTTGGCGCTGGAGCGCTCGGCGCCTACGCTCTCCGGCGGTGAGGCGCAGCGCATCCGGCTGGCAGCCCAGCTGGGATCGAACCTGCGCGGGGTGTGTTACATCCTGGATGAGCCCACCATCGGCTTGCACCCCCGCGACAACGAGGTTCTGCTGAACATGCTCGTGCAACTGTGCAGCGGGGGCAACACGCTGGTGGTGGTCGAGCACGACGAGGACACCATCCGGCGAGCCCACCACGTGATCGATCTGGGGCCGGGCGCCGGCCGCCTGGGCGGGCGGGTCGTGGCGGCGGGGACCTGTGCCGAACTTGAGGCCGACCCCGCATCCATCACCGGGCGTTTCCTGCGGGAGCCGCTGCGCCACTCCCGAAAACCCAGGCGCGCTTGGTCGCCCGAGGATCCCGGCCTGCTCCTGCGCGGGGTGAACCTGCACAACCTGCGCGGATTGCAGGTGCGCTTGCCGCTGGGTCGGCTGGTGTGCGTGACGGGGGTCTCCGGCAGTGGCAAGAGCACGTTTGCCCACGAGGTACTGCACGCCAACCTCGAACGCGCCCTGGCCGCACGCCGAGGGCGCAGCGATCAGATCCCCTGGGTGGGCCTCGACGGAATCGACGGCGTGGAACGCCTCGAGCGCGTGCTGGAGGTGGACCAAACGCCCATCGGCAAGACGCCTCGCTCATGCCCGGCCACCTACGTGGGCTTCTACGACCTCATCCGCCAAGTCTTCGCCGATACCGCCGAGGCGCGCGTGCGCGGCTACGGTCCCGCACGCTTCTCTTTCAATAGCGTCGGGGGCCGCTGCGAGGTTTGCGAGGGCCAGGGGCTGCGTCGGGTAGAGATGAGTTTTTTGCCCGACGTGAAGGTCCTGTGCGACGCTTGCAACGGCGCACGTTTCTCCGCCGAGACTCTGGCGGCCACGCTGCGTGGGCGCAGCATCGGCGACGTGCTCGCCATGAGCGTGGAGGAGGCGTTGGAGTACTTTTCGGCGCACCCGCGCCTGTGCCGGCCGTTGGCCTTATTGCGCGACGTGGGGCTGGGCTACCTGAGCCTTGGACAGCCCAGTCCGACGCTTTCCGGGGGCGAGGCCCAGCGGATCAAGCTGGTGACGGAACTTGCCAAGGTGGGCGGGCCGCCGCGGCGAGGGGTCCAAGGCGGCGCGCGCGGACAGACGCTCTACGTGCTCGACGAACCCACGGTCGGCTTGCACATGGGTGATGTAGAAAAGCTCATCGGCGTGTTGCACCGGCTGGTGGATGCGGGCAACAGCGTGGTGCTCATCGAACACAACCTCGACGTCATGGCAGAGGCCGACTGGATCATCGATCTGGGGCCCGAGGGCGGCGACGGAGGCGGTCGCATCGTCGCCGAAGGAACGCCCGCCCAGGTGGCCCGGCAGGCGCAGCGCTCGCACACGGGGCGTGTGCTGGCGCAATTCCTGAGCGAGCGCGGCACGTGAGTGGACTGCCCGATGGACTCTACGACCTGCTCCTGGACGAACAACTGGCGCAGTGGGTCCAGGCGCTGAGTAGCGCGGGTCACGCGCGGGTGGAGTCGCTCGCCCCCGCCGAACGCCGGCGCCGCCTCATCGAGGCCATCGCCCGGCGGCTGCCCGAGTTGCTCGACGCGGCCGCCGGGCCAGTCGAGGCCGGCGGCGACCCGCAGGATGCGCAGGTCGAGCAGCGCGAGCTGGCGTTCATGAACCAGCTGCTGTCCACCCTGCGCCAGGAGGGGGGCGCTAAGGGCTGGAGCCTGCGCGCTCCCGTGCAGGTGTTGCGGGGTATTAACCGGTCGGGGCCACCGCCTGTGTTTCCGCCCACCGGGCTCACTGCGCCATGGCTGTTCACGGCGGGGCGTGCCGATCCGTCCCTGCTCACCGAACTGCGCGCCGAGCTGGCTTCCGCGGACCGCGTCGACGTTCTTATGAGCTTCATCACCTGGTCGGGACTGCGCAAGCTGCGCGACCTCTTCGAGGCGGTGACCGCAGTGGGCGCCGACGGCGAACCGCGTACGCGGCTGCGGATCCTTACCACGACCTATACGGGAGCCACGGAAGCGCGCGCCGTGGAGGTGCTCGCGGCTATGCCGGGCGTGGAGCTACGCATCTCACTCGACGGGCGGCGCAGCCGCCTGCACGCCAAGGCCTGGATCTTCCAGCGCTCGACCCGCTTTGGCACGGCTTTCGTGGGCAGCGCCAATATGTCTCGCGCGGCGCTCATGGGTGGCATCGAGTGGACCGTGAAATTCACACAGACGGGCCAGGCTGAGCTCTTCGCGGCCGCCCAAGCGCACTTCGAAGCCCTGTGGAATGACCGGGAGTTTCAGGCATTCGACCCCCGCGACGAGCGCCAGGTCGCGCAGCTGCGCGGCGCCTTGCGCGAGCAATCCGCCGCGCCGGGCAGTGGATTGCCGGTGAACGCGACCTGGTTCGATTTGCAGCCCAAGGCCTACCAGCAGGAGATGCTCGAGCGCCTGGCCGCCGAACGCCGCCACGGGCGCAGCCGCAATTTATTGGTGGCCGCCACGGGAACGGGCAAGACGGTCGTGGCAGCCTTCGACTATCTGCGCCAGGTCGGGGCACGCGGCTCGCCGCCGCGGCTGTTGTATGTCGCGCATCGGGTGGAGATCCTGAACCAGGCGCTGGCCACCTTTCGGCAGGTGCTGCGTCGCCCGGACTTTGGTGATCTGCTGCACGGGAATCGGGAGCCAGCGTCGCTTGACCACCTGTTTGCCACCATCCAGAGCGCCCATCCCAGGCTGCTCTCGGAATTTCCGCCGGATTATTGGGACATGGTGGTGATCGACGAGTGTCACCACCTGCCGGCGGCGTCTTTCAGCGGTTTCGCCCGCGCGATTGCGCCGCGCATCCTGCTCGGACTCACTGCCACCCCCGAGCGTAATGACAGCGAGTCCGTGAGCCAGTTTTTTCAAGATCGCCCCGATGGTTCGCCGGCGGTGGAACTGCGCCTGTGGGACGCCCTGGATCAGCAACTGCTGGCGCCCTTCGAGTACTATGCCACCGCCGACGGCAGCGATTTCCGCAGCGTGCCCTGGGGCCGCGGCCGGCAAGAAGCAGAGCAGCTAAGCTCGGTGGTAACCGGCAACGCCGTGCGCGCACGGCTGATTCGCGACACCCTGACGCGTTATGTTCCGCGGCTGGAGGATCTCAAAGCACTGGCTTTTTGCGTGGACATTGCCCACGCAAAGTATATGGCGGCTTACTTCAATGATTCCGGCCTGGTTGCCTGGGCCGTGACCAGCCAAAGTGGCGATGCGCTGCGGGCGCAAGCCCCGCGGCGACTAGCCGCAGGCGAAGTCCAGGTGTTGTGCACGGCCGATCTCTACAACGAGGGCATCGACATCCCCGAGGTGAACGCCGTGCTGTTCCTGCGACCAACGCAGAGCCCGGTGGTTTTTCAGCAGCAACTGGGCCGTGGCCTGCGCCTCATGCCCGGGAAGGACAGTTGCTTGGTGCTGGATTTCGTTGCCCAGGTCGGCACGGAGTTCCGTTTTGACCGTCTCTACCGTGCCATCACCGGACTCACGCGAAGGCAATTGACCACGGAGCTGGAGCATGGTTTTAGCTCCTTACCTCCGGGATGTCATATCCAGTTCGACCGCGTGGCGCGCGAGCGCGTGCTCGACGCCCTGCGCTTAGCGGGAGCGCAGTCCTGGCGGCGCCTTGCCGCGGAACTCGCGGGCTTTGCAGCGGCCGGGCGCAGCGCTCCGGTGACACTGCAGGGGTTCCTGCGCGAGCAGTTCGTGGACTTGGAGGAGGTCTACCGCACCGGCAGCGGAACGGCCAGTCCAACGGGCTGGACGGCGTTGCAACGCGCGGCGGGGCTGGTACGGAGCCCGCCCGACGAAGACGAGGAATACCTGGGCAGGCGCTTCGCCGCGGCTTTGCACCTGGACGATCCGCTGCGCATCGCGCTCCTCGGGCGGGCGGCGCGCGAAGGCGTCCGCCTCTGGCCGCTGCTCGACGTCCTGGAGCGGCGCCTGTTACAAATGTTAGCGCACCAGATCGTCGCCGCGCCGCGGGCCGCGCTGGGCGGGGAGCAGTTTCTGCAGTATCTGGAGGCCAAACCCCTGCTGCGCGCCGAGCTCCTGGAACTGGCCACCAGCTTGGACGAGCGCTGCGAGCTCGAGCCCGAGCTCGCAGGGGGGCTGCCGCAGGGTTGGCCATTGGTGCTGCACGCCGCTTACCAACGCGCCGAGGTCCTCAGTGCCGTGGGTGCCGGCGTCGGCGACCGTCGCGCTACCTCGCGCGAGGGGGTGCTAGCGCTGCACGAGCCGCAGGTGGAGGTGCTCTTCATTACCCTCGACAAGCGTGAGGGCTTCCACAGCCGAATCGCCTACCACGACTATGCAATAAGCCCGGAGCTTTTCCATTGGCAGACGCAGAACGCCACCGGCCCCGACACGAAGGTCGGTCAACGCTATATCCACAGCCGCAGTAATGGCTGGCGTTTTCTGCCCTTCGTGCGCCGCGACCCGGAGGCGCCCTTCCGCTGCCTGGGTCTGGCTGATCTGGACGGCGAGCCCGAGGGCAGCCGTCCCATGTCGCTCACGCTGCGCCTGCGGCGGGCGCTGCCGCTGGCCCTGTTCCGGTGTTTCACCGTGCTGCGTGCCTAGCCCGCGCGGCCCACCCACTCGACCCCGCACCTGAAGGATTTCCCCACCATGAAAATCGTCAGCATCACCACCACACCCGTCCTGGCACCCCTGCCGCGGCCCGTGCGCACGGCCTCCGGCACCATCGAGCGCTTTCCGCTCGTGCTCATTGACCTCGCCACCGACACGGGCGTGGAGGGTCGCGCCTACGCGGCGGTCTATCACGCGGAGCTCCTCGGCGCGCTGGATCAGACCGTCTCGGCCTTGGGTGGCATGATCTGCGGACTCAGCTTGGCACCCCGGGACGTGCATGCATATCTGCAGCGCCGCTGTCGCCTCTTTGGTCTGCGCGGGCTCACTGGCGTGGCACTGGGAGGCCTGGACATGGCGCTCTGGGACGCTTGGGCGCGCGAGCGCGGGCTGCCGCTGGCGCGCGCGCTGGGGGGGGAACTGCGGCCCGTGCGGGCCTACAACAGTGTGGGCCTCTACGACGCAGCGTCGGTGGCGGAAGCGTGCGCTGAGACCCGCGCGGCGGGCTATGCCGGCTTGAAGATCAAGCTAGGGTTTCCCACGCTTGCCGAGGACCTGGCTGCGGTGCGGGCGGCGCGTGACGCACTGGGGCCGGATCTGGCGCTCATGGTGGACTACAACCAGTCACTCAACTTACCGGAGGCGTTGCGCCGCTGCGAGGCGCTCGACGACGAAGGGCTGGAATGGATCGAAGAACCCGTGGCTGCGCAGGATCTGGAGGGGTGCGCGCGGATCGCCCAGGCGGTGCGCACGCCAATCCAGATCGGCGAGAACTTCCACGGGCCCGTTGAGATGCGCGCCGCTATCGCAGCCAGGGCCATGGACTTGGTGATGCCCGATGCGCAATTCATCCATGGCGTCACCGGCTGGCTGGAAGCTGCGGCGCTGGCGCATGCCGCCGGGCTCCCCATGTCCTCGCATACCTTTGTGGAAGCCAGCGCGCACCTGCTCTGCGCCACTCCCACGGCACATTGGCTGGAGGTCATGGACGCCGCCGGGGGCCTGCGTCGCCGGCCACTGGACCTGCGCGACGGCATGATCACCGCGCCCGATCTTCCGGGCATTGGCCTGGAGTGGGTGCCGGAGGCGGTGGCCCGCTACCGGGCGTGAGCCGTTCAGCCGGCGGCGAGGCCTGCGGCGACGAGATCAGTAATGGCCTGATCCTCCACGGGCGCCAAACCGCTGATGCCGATGGCGCCGAGTGCGCGGCCGGCGGCGTCCTTCAGCGGCGTGCCGCCGGGGATGGCGGTGAGGCCGGTGTCGCAGAAGAAGGCAATCTCGAGGTTGTCTTTCTGCAGCCGGGCGAGGAAGGCTTCCGTCGTAGACCCCATGCGGGTGACGGTATAAGCCTTCTGCGTGGAAATCGCGATACTGCGCAGCGGTGCGCCCAGGTCCCGGCCGAAGGCCATCTGGAAGCCGTTTGCATCGCAAACCGACACGCAGATGGGGCGCTTGTAGTCCGCTCGGGCCCGATCGATGGCCTGCTGCACCAGTTTCTGGGCTAGTTCCAGGGTCAATGTGATGGCTTCCATGAGGTCTCCTCGGGGCAAAGGGCAAGAGTTTATCCCGGTTCCGTGGCTTGTGGCCGCGGCCGCCTTCCGGCGGGCCCGGCTGGGCTATATTGTCGGCATCGCAACCGCCTTGGAACTGCCCCATGTCCCCCGTCGTTCCGCCGGTTCTTCTGTCCTACGTGCAGGGCCTGCGCACCCACGACGTCGGCCTGATCGCCAGCACGGTGTCCGACCGGCTCCGCTTCGTGGGGGCTACCCGCAGCCTGGACAGGTCCCAGTTCCTCGCCTTCATCGCCGCACTCTACAGCGGGTTTCCCGATTGGCATTACGCCTACGATCGGGTGGAGGAGGTGGACGGACGTCTGGCCATCAAGTGGCGTCAGGGCGGCACACATACGGCGTTGCTTGCTCTGCCGGGCATCGACGCGGTACCAGCCACCGGCCGCAGCGTCATCATTCCCGAGCATTACTTCTTTTACGAAGTAACCGACGGTCTGATCACCGTGATCCACCCCGACCCCATTCCAGGAGGCGCCCCCCGCGGCATCCTGGAGCAGATCGGCGTCGTTCTCCCACCCCTCTGAGCCTCCCTGCCCTGCGACCCTAAGTCCACCGATCGCATCCAGTTCGGGCGGTACTTGCACGCCCTGACCCAAGGGTGTAGACAACAAGGGCATCGTCTAAGCGATTGATATTAAAGTGATACATTCATATTTCCGAACCAATGAATTCGGTCGTTCTCTTTGATGTCAGGTGCGGGGAAAGTATCTGAAAGCCCCGAGGAAGATGCATCCGTTGGTCGAGTAGCTAAAACAGCTAAGGAGAACGTACCATGGGGAATTGCCACGGAGTCGTCAGGAGAGCGCTTGTTTTGATCCTGGTGGTGGCGGCGCTCGGTGCGAGCACCGCTGCGCTGGCCGAGGATTGGAAGGCGAAGGGGATCTTCGGTTGGATGGGCGTAGGCAAAGCCTACCAAATCGAGAAGGGCCACTATTCTTGGGTTGGTGAATTCACCGGGACCTTCTTCAACGACAAGGGGCCCGGCAGTCTGTTCCATAACGCCGGCGTGCGCTGTCCCGGCTTCAACGACCTGGACCTCAACGCGGGCAAGAACCACAGCGGCGGCTACTGTGTGATCCAGGACGCCCCCGGAGACCAGGCCTTTCTCAACTGGCAGTTCGAGGGCGATGGAAAGACAGCCGCCGGGAAGTTTCGTTACACGGGCGGCACCGGCAAGTATGCCGGCATCTCGGGCGAGAACCCCGCCGTGGGCGTCATCGAGGTGAATTGGGCCGACGGGACCGCTACGGGCTACGGCACCTGGAACCGCTGAGCCGGTCACGGCAGCCGCAGGCCTAGGTGGCGGCTGCCGTCTCCGGGATGTGCCGCCGCAGCAGCATGAGCGTTGCCAGGCCGGGAAGGGCAATCAGAAAGCACGCAAAAAAGAAGCCTTCCCAACCCAGTTCCAGTTGCAGGGCCGCCGCCGGCGGGCCGCAGAGGATGCGTCCCAGGGATGCCAGCGCGGAGAGCAGGGCGAACTGCGTAGCGCTGAAGCCGGCGGTGCACAAGGCCATGAGCAGGGCCACGAGCGCACTGGTACCCATGCCCGACCCCAGGTTCTCCAAGCCCACGGCCAGTATCAGCAGGCCGTAACTCTTGCCCTGCACAGCGAGCAGCAGGAAAGCCAGGATGGTGAACGCCTGCGCGGCACCGAAGAGCAGCAGCGAGCGGTAGAGTCCCAGGCGGACCATCAGCGCCCCGCCCAGAATGGCGCCGGCCAGGGTCGCCGCCAGGCCAAATCCCTTGTTCACCGCACCCACCTCCGCGGCACTGAAGTGCAGGGTCTGGATCAGGAAGGGCGTGGCCAGGCTGAGGGCAAAAGCATCGCCTAGCTTGTAGAGTACGACCAGAAGCAGCAGGCCCAGGGCGGCGCGACGAGAGAGCAGATCTTTGAGTGCCCCGCCGATGACGTCGGCTAGGCTTCCCGGTTCGGCGGGCTGGTCGGGCTCGGGTGCCATCAGCGTCACCGGAATCATCAAGAGCATCAGCAGGGCCATCAGGCCGTAGGTCTCGCGCCAGCCCGCCCAGGCCGACAGGATCAACGCGCCGGCCCCGGATACGAGCATGGCTAGGCGGTAGCCAAGCACGGATCCGGCCGCCCCCAGCCCGCGCTCAACGGCGGGCAGCACCTCGGCGCGCCAGGCGTCGATGACCACGTCCTGGGAGGCGGAGACGAAGGCCAGAAGCGCGGCCACGGCGGCTAGGCGCAGTGCACCGGCGCCAGCGTCCAGCGCCGCCATGAGTCCGATGAGTAGCGCGCATACGCCCTGGCACAGGACGATCCAACCGCGGCGCCGCCCCAACAAGGGCGGCACGAAACGGTCCATCAAGGGCGCCCAGAGGAACTTCAAGGAATAGGGCAGCGCGATTAGCGTGGTGAGCCCCAGGGTGCGCAGGTTGACCCCTTCGACCGCCAGCCACGCCTGCAGGGTGCCGCCGGAGAGCGCGAGCGGCAGTCCCGACGCAAAGCCCATGAGCAGCACGAAGGCGAGGCGCCGGTCGGTAAAGACCTCGCGCAGGGACGGCGCCCGGGGCGCTGCGCCGGAGATCACTACATGCCCAGCCCGCGGTCTTCCTTTGCCCGCAGGAAATTTAATAGCAGCGCGGCGACCTGCTGGGGCTGCTCCTGCTGGACCCAGTGGCCAGCGCCCTCGATCAGGTGGCACCCGAGCATGCGCGTGCAGACACTGCCCTGCATTCTCTCGAAGTCACCGGGTTTCTGATAGACGCCCCAGTCGCTCTTACCGGCAATAAATGCGGAGGGCACGTCGATGGTGAGTCCGGAGAAGGTCTGCAGCCCGGCGATGAAGCGGCTGCTGGTCCCGCAGCGGTACCATTGCAGGGCGCCTTGGAATCCCGTGCGGGCGTACTCCCCACTGTAGATCTCCAGCTCCTTCTCGGGTAGCCAGGTGTTGGCTGCGACCTGCGCCGCCGCGGGCATTTCCGGGGCGACGGTCTCGGCCATGCCCTGGGCCAGTTCCATGACGTAGTAGGTGGGCAGCTTGGCCAACTCGCCGGCACTCCAGGAGGCAAGCCGGTAGGGCCTGTTCTGTGTCCAGTCCGCGCTCTTGTGGTGGTAGTAGGCGCGCAGGAAGGCGTGCAGGCCCTGCTTCGCGTGGTGCATGTCGGCGTCGGCCTCGCGGCTGGAGTAGTACCACTGATAGTGCTTGCGCGGCCGGGGCAGGGCGGCGAGTTCGGCGTGAACGTCCGCGCCAGCTGCGGCAGGCGGCCGGCCCGCATCGTGGAAGGGCAGCGCCGGTGGGCCGCCGAAGGGTGCGCTCATGAGGACCACGGCGCGGAACACGTCGGGCCGCAGCAGGGCGCAATAGGCGGCCACGGGGGAGCCGAAGTCGTGGCCGATCACCGCATCGACGTAGCGGTAGCCCAGTGCGTACAGAAGGCCTAGCGCGTCGCGCACCAGATTCACCATGCTGTAGGAAGCGAGGTCCCCGTCGTAATCAGGATCCCAGCCCGTGGTGCGCCCATAGCCGCGCTGGTCGGGTGCGATCACGTGATAGCCCGCGGCAGCCAGGGGCAGCATGAGCTTGCGCCAGCTGTAGGCCAGTTCTGGGAACCCGTGCAACAGCAGCAGGCAGGGGCGGCCCGGCACCTCGTGACCGGCTTCCAGCAGGTGCATGCGAAGGCCGTTCACGTCAGCGATGAAACGGCTACGGATGCCAGCGGGCAATGCGCTGGCGGGCAGGGGGGATATCTCGCTCAAGGGCATCTCCATTTGCGCAGGGACCTGACAGGGCGGCCCGCCCCGGCATTATCCAGTATGGCAGGTGTTCGTGACGAGGCTCACGGCCGCCCAGCCGGGGCCGGTGGGCGCACCCACAGCGCGAGCAGTAGCGCCGCGGCCAGCGCGCAGCCCGCCCCGCAGCCAAAGGCCACACCGGGAGAAATCGCCTGCCAGAGGTAGCCGAAAACAAGCGATGCGGGGAGCAGGAGGAGGCGGTCACCCGATGGAACCAGCCGGAGGCGGTGCCCAGGCGTTCCTGCGGTGCCAAGTCCGCCACCAGGGCCTTCTCGGCACCTTCGGTGGCGGCCAGGCATAGACCATAGAAGGCAAAAACGCAGCCACAGTTGCCCGGCGCGGGCCCCCCGGGATGCCCGGGCCCATGTAGACCACGCCATAAACGGTCCAGCCCCCGATGATGAGGCGCGTGGGGCCCAGCCGGTCAGACAGCGCGGACTAAGGCGTGGAGAAGCCCGTGGCGACGACGGACACCAGGGCATCGGGCAGCGACTGTGGCGGACGCGGCGCGCCGATCGGACCGAACTGCGCGATGTTCACGCCGAGGCCCGACACGCCGCGGTGCAACTCCCGCGTGATGCAGTCCAGGAACGCGTCCTTGCCACTGCCATTGATGTCGTCCAATTTGTACTCGGAGCCGATGGCGACGACCCCGTTTCGCGCCGCGTCCCGCAGGTAGCCGTGGGTGAAGGAGTCGATACGGACGGCGCGGAACCTCGTGTAGGAGCTTGGCATAAGGACGCGTCTAGTCCACTGCTCACCGCCGCGTCCAGCGACACCGCGACCGAGTCCTTGGTGTTGACCCTCGGTCCTTCATTCGCCGGATTGCCCTCGTGCCGATCGTGGGTCCGGACCACACGCCGAATGAAGGTGGGGTAGACGATTAACGGGGTCTGCACCGGCTTGAAGAAGACCAAGCCGGTGACAGTATCCTCGTGGGTTAGGCCCTTGCCCACCAGCCGGTTGACCCTGATACCGGTGACGCCCGGCGGGATGATCTTACCGGTGCGGAGGAACGAGCCACTAAAGATAACCGCGAGAAACAACAGAACAGGGCGATGACCACCACCGGCTTGCTCAGTGTGGAGCGCATGGGTACCGCCCTCCGGTGGCGATTGTGCAGGACATCGCGCATGGCGTCGCCGTGCGGCCGGGGTTAGAGCACCCAGTCGTAGTCCACGGTCAGCGGCGCGTGGTCGCTAAAACGCTGGTCCTTGTAGATGCTCGTAGCGGTGGCCCTGGCGGCGACGCCGGGCGTGGCGATCTGATAGTCCAGCCGCCAGCCCACGTTCTTCGCCCAGGCCTGGCCACGGTTGGACCACCAGGTGTACTGCTCCGGGCGTGGGTCCAGCCGCCGAAAAACATCCACATAGCCGAGGTTGCCGAAGACGCCGTCGAGCCACTGACGCTCGATGGGCAGGAAGCCGGAGTTCTTCTGGTTGGAGCGCCAGTTTTTGAGGTCGATGGCCTGGTGGGCAATGTTGAAGTCGCCACAAAGGATGACCTCCCGGCCGCTGCAGGCGAGTTCGTGCAGGCGCGGGATGATGCGCGCGAGGAAGTCGAATTTTACTGCCTGGCGGGCTTCGGAACTCGATCCCGAGGGCACGTAGAGGCTGACGATGCTGAGCTTACCGAGGATCGCCTCAAGGTAACGGCCCTCGGCGTCGAAATCGGGAATGCCGAGGCCCTCGATCACACGATCGGGGCGGCGGGTGGTATAAAGCCCCACACCGCTGTAGCCTGGTCGCTGGGCATAGTGGAACATTCCTTGCATGCCGGCGGGGTTGCGCAGTTCCGCGCTCAGGTGGTGGTCCTGGGCCCTGATCTCCTGCAGGCAGACGACGTCGGCATGCTGGGCTTCGAGCCAGCGGAGGAATCCCTTGTTGACGGCAGAACGGATGCCGTTCAAGTTCAAACTTATCAGGCGCACAGTCATGCAGGATCAGGAATTTAGGGGAGCGTTTCTGGAGTTTGCCATGGGCCAGGGTGTCCTGCGCTTTGGCGAGTTCACCACCAAAGCGGGCCGGCAGTCGCCCTACTTCTTTAACGCTGGGCTGTTCTATCGGGGCGCCGCCCTGCGCACACTGGGTGAATTCTACGCTAGGACCATTCGCTACGCCGGTATCGACTTCGACCTCCTGTTCGGGCCGGCCTACAAGGGCATTCCCCTGGTGAGCGCCACGGCAGTGGCACTGGCCGCAATGGGTCAGGACGTGAGCATCTGCTACAACCGAAAGGAAGCGAAGGACCATGGCGAGGGCGGTACGCTGATCGGGGCGCCCATGGGCGGGCGTGTGCTGATCGTCGACGATGTGATTTCTGCGGGCACCTCGGTGCGCGAGTCCGTGGAACTCATCCGCGCCGGCGGCGGTACCCCCGTGGGTGTGGTCACCGCCCTGGATCGCATGGAACGCGGCCAGGGCGAATTGAGTGCGACCCAGGAAGTGCAGCGAACGCTGGGCCTGCCGAGCTTCAGCATTGCTACGCTGGATGATCTAGTGTGCAGCCTCGAGCGACGCGAGGACTTGCGCCAATTCCTCCCGGGGATCGTCGCCTACCGGGAACGCTATGGAGTTAGTACCCATGAAAGTTGAGCGCGCGGCGGCCCTCCTGCTGCTTGCACTCCTCGCCGCCCCGCCCGCCTTGGCGGAAACGACGGGCTCGGCGCCCACGAAGAAGATCCTGAAATGGACCGACGAGAATGGCAAGGTTCACTACGGGGAGAGCATCCCCCCGGAATACCAGGACCGTGCCCGCACCGAGATGAATACCTCGGGTGTGGAAAAGCGCAAGTTCGACGCCAGCCAGACGCCCGAGCAAAGGCGTGCGGCCGAGGAGAAAGCCAGCGCGGAGCGGGACGACCGCGCCAAACGAGCGGAGCAGCAACGTCGCGACGTGGCCCTGCTGCAGACCTACACGAATGTGAAGGACATCGACGAGTCCCGCGACCGTAGCCTGTCGATTCCCCAGCAGGCGTTGCTGGGCCTCGCTGTGCGCATGAAGCGGGCGCAGGAGCGGATGGCGGGGCTGCAGAAAGAAGTGGACACCGTCACGCGCCTGAAAAAGCCGATCCCCGAGGCGCTCAAGGAGGAGGTGGCCGACCAGAACGGGGAGATCGCCCAGCTCAAGCAGGAGCGTGCCCGCTTCGACGACCAGATCGAGAAGATTCGCGCCAAGCATGACGCGGATCGCAAGCGCTACCTGGAGCTGACCGCCCCGCGCTGAGTTCTAGTGCAGGGCTGCCTCGAAGCCCGCGAAACGGGCCTCGAGGTCCCACTGGGCAAGGGCTCGCGCGCTACCCTGCAGAAAGGCCAGGCAGGACGGCGGTGGCACGCCGTCGGGCTCTGCGTTCTGGCACACCAGGACGGAGCGCCAGTTGGCGGCGTCCTCCCAGAGGCTGGCGCCTTCCAGGAAGGCGTACTCCAGGCTGTTCCGAGCTAAGGTTTTCAGTTGCCTGTAGTCCAAGCCCTGTTCTTCGACGGCGCGTTGGAACTCGCGCGTATGTTCCGAGCGCGCGACCCCGGCATCGTCCGTGGCAAGGGCTACCGGCACGCCGCGGGACAGATAGCCGCGTAGCGGATGGTGTTTGCCGCTGACACCCAGGATGAGGTCGTTGCTGGACAGGCAAGCTTCGAGTAACACCCCGCGCTGGGCCAGCAGCCGAAAAAGCCCCTCGGGATCGTCCTCCTGCCAGATGTCCACGCCGTGACCGATGCGCTCGGCCCCGGCCACCAACAGCGAATCCCGGATGTGCGAGCGCAGTGCCTCCGGGGGCACGAGCCCGGGCGCTAATTCGCCGGCATGTAGTGAGAGGCGCGCCTGGGGGTAGATGCCCCGGAGGTAGGCCAGCATGCGCATGTGCAGGTCGAAATCGCGCAACGCCAGGGCCGAATCCTCGGGCTGCACAAGGTTTAATCCCACCACGCGCGGGTCGCGCCGGGCTAGCTCGAAGGCAGCAACCATCTGTGCAAAAACCTGCTCCGGGGCGCTGGCCCGCGCGATCTGGAACAGGTAGCGCACGCCCACTGCACAGCCGGGGTCGGCGTCCGGTCGGTCGCAGCGCAGCTGCCCGCGCGCCGCGGCTTCCATCTGGTCCAGCCGCTCGCTGGCATTGTGGAGTTCTTGGTCCAGGCTGCGTGGCGTGTCCTGCGGGCCCGGCCGGTAGGCCAGTAGCGCCGCGTGCAGCGCGTCCAAGTCGTCCTGCCAGCCCAGGCGGCGCCCTAGCTGCCGGGAGGCGCCCCCGTCGGGCGTCACCAGGAGTTCAAGATAACTCACGTTTTCCTGGGCGGCGCGAGTACTCACTTCCGCCAAACTGTCTGCGGCGCGGCGGCCCGCCACTTCCGCAAAGCGCCCGAAGGTAACAAAGAACTGGTCGTGCCCGCTGCGCCCGGAGTGCGTCCAGTTGCGTGTGGACCAAGCGTCGATTAAGCGGTTGCCCAGATTCGGGTCGCTGGCCAGGGCGTCCGTGAGCGCCGGATGCGTGCCGCCAGGGGCCGGGGCACAGGGCGGGCGCATGAGCACGTATTCCTGCAGGCACAGGCCGTCTTCGAGGGCCCAACGCAGGTAGGATTCGGCATAGACGGCGCCAGAGAGGTGGTTGTGCAGGTCACCCCCCTTGGGCATCGAGCGCAGAAACGCATAGAGCGCACCGGGCCGATCGCGCAGGGACTCCAGGCGCCGCGCCGCAGCTGCCTCCGGTGGGGTCTGGGCTGCAGCGCCCGCGACCAGGAGCCCCAACAGTATGCCGACGCAGGCAGTTAGCCGGGCCGGGCTGCCCATCTAGGCGTCTGCGCCTAACTTGCGCCGGAGCAGCGCGTTTACCTGGGCGGGGTTGCCCTTGCCCCGGGTGGCCTTCATCGCCGCGCCCACGAAGAAGCCGAATACCTTTTGCTTGCCACCCCGGAACTCCGCCACTTGGGCGGGGTTCTGCGCGAGGATGCCGTCGATGATGACCTCGAGTTCGCCGCTGTCGCTGATCTGCGTGAGGCCGCGGGCTTGAATCACCTCGTCGGCAGTTTCCGTCCCGCTCCACAGGGCGTCGAGTACCTCCTTGGCCGTCTTCCCCGACACCGTGCCGTCGGCCACGCGCGCCAGGAGGCCGGCCAGGCGCGCAGCGTCCACCGGACAAGCGCCGATCTCCAGGCCCTCCCGGTTCAAGCGTCCGAGTATTTCACCCATCACCCAGTTGGCGGCGAGTTTGGCGTTACCGGGGAGCCGGCTCGCGATGGCCTCGAAGTAGCGTGCCAACTCGCGCGAGCCCGTGAGGATGGCGGCATCGTAGGCAGCGAGACCCAGCTCGCCCGCAAGCCGCGAACGCATGGCGGCAGGCAATTCAGGCATCTGCGCACGCACGCTTTCCACCCAATCCGGCGTGACCTCCAGGGGAAGCAGGTCCGGGTCCGGGAAATAACGGTAGTCGTGGGCATCTTCCTTGGACCGCATGGGCCGGGTCTCGTCACGGTCCGGGTCGTAGAGACGCGTCTCCTGGCGCACCCGGCCGCCATCCTCGATCAACTCGATCTGGCGGCGCGCCTCGTGGCGGATGGCCTGCTCCAGGAAGCGGAAGGAGTTCAAGTTCTTAATCTCACAGCGGGTTCCCAGCGGATCCGAGGCATTGCGGCGCACGGAGACGTTGGCGTCGCAGCGGAAGGATCCCTCCTGCATGTTGCCGTCGCAGACGTCGATCCAGCGCAGGAGCGCGTGCAGCGCCCGGGCGTAGCTCACCGCCTCCTCGGCGCTGGTGAGCGCGGGCTCCGTGACGATCTCCAGCAGCGGCGTACCCGCCCGGTTCAGGTCGATCCCGGTGGCGCCCTGGAAGTCCTCGTGCAGGGACTTGCCGGCGTCCTCCTCGAGGTGCGCCCGGGTGAGCGGTATGCTTCGCTCGCCGTCGGCAGCGGGGATCAGTAGCGCGCCGCCCTCGATGATGGGCAGTTCGTACTGGCTGATCTGGTAGCCCTTGGGCAGGTCCGGATAGAAGTAATTCTTGCGCGCGAAGACCGACCGCCGACGTATCGACCCCCCCACGGCGAGGCCAAAGCGGATGGCGCGCTCGACGGCACCCCGGTTGGCCACGGGCAGCACGCCGGGTAGCGCGATGTCCACGGCGCTGGCCTGCCGGTTGGGCTCGGCCCCGAAGGCCGTGGAGGAGCCGGAGAACATTTTCGAGCGGGTGGAGAGTTGGGCGTGGGTCTCCAGGCCGATGACGATTTGCCAGGGCACGATGGACTCCTCGGGGGGCTAGGCGCCCGACGCCGGCGCGCGCCGGTGCCAGTCGGTGGCCTGCTGGAAACGGTGCGCCAGGTTGAGCATGCGCGCCTCGTCGAAATAGTTGCCGATGACCTGCAGGCCAACCGGGCGCCCCTTGGCGCCGAAGCCGGCCGGGATGGACATCCCCGGCAGGCCTGCCAAGTTCACGGCGATGGTGTAAATGTCCGAGAGGTACATTTGCACGGGGTCCGCGCTACGCTCGCCGAGATCGAAGGCCACCGAGGGGGACGTGGGTCCGAGAATCAGGTCGCAGGTGGAGAACGCGGCGTCGAAATCGCGGGCGATGAGCCGGCGGATCTGCTGGGCCTTCAAATAATAGGCGTCGTAGTAGCCGTGGGAGAGTACATAGGTTCCCACTAGGATGCGCCGGCGCACCTCGGCACCGAAGCCTTCGGCACGGGTGCGCGAGTACAGGTCCGCCAAATCCCGCGGTTCCTGCGCCCGATACCCGTAGCGTGCGCCGTCGTAGCGCGCCAGGTTGCTCGAGGCCTCTGCGGGTGCCAGGACGTAGTAGACGGGGATGGAAAGCCGCGTGTTGGGCAGGCTTACCTCCACGGTTTCGCAGCCAAGCCCGCGCAGTGTGACCAGGGCCTCGTCCACGGCACGGGCGACGTCGGCATCCAAGCCCTCTGCAAAATATTCCCGCGGCAAGCCCAGTCGCATCCCTTCCAGCGGCCGGTCCAGCGCGCGCCCGTAGTGTTCCACGGGCCGCTCCAGGCTGGTGGAGTCGCGCGGGTCGAAGCCCACCATGGTGTCGAGCAGTACGGCGAGGTCGGCGGCACTGCGGGCCAAGGGGCCCGCCTGATCCAGACTGGAGGCAAAGGCGATCATGCCGTAGCGCGAGACCAGCCCATAGGTGGGCTTGAGGCCGCAGATGCCCGTGAGCGCGGCGGGCTGGCGGATGGAGCCGCCCGTATCGGTGCCCGTCGCGGCCGGGCACAGCCGGGCCGCCACCGCTGCGGCTGAGCCGCCGGAACTGCCGCCGGGCACGGCGTTACGATCCCAGGGATTGCGCACGGGTCCAAACCACGAGCTCTCGTTGGAGGACCCCATGGCAAACTCGTCCATGTTGGTCTTGCCCAGAAACACCGCTCCGGCGTCGTTGAAGTGCTCCACCACGGTGGCGTCGTAGGGTGCCGTGAATTCCTCGAGCATCCGCGAGCCGCAGGTGGTGCGCCAGCCGCTCGCACAGAAGATGTCCTTATGCGCCACGGGTATCCCGGTCAGCACCCCGCCCTCGCCGCGGCCGATACGTGCGTCGGCCGCGCGGGCCTGGGCCAGGGTGGCGTCCGGGTCGAGCGTGATGAACGCGTTGAGATCCCCGTTTTGGGTGGCGATGCGGGCGAGCAGGGCCTGGGCGAGTTCCTCGCTCGACACTTGGCGGGCAGCCAGGAGCGCGGAGAGCTCGGTTAGGTCGAGCTCGTGTAGCTCCGCGCGCGGGCTCATTCGATCACCTGGGGGACGAGGTAGAGCCCACGCTCCGTCTCCGGCGCCAGGGCCAGGAAGCGCTCCCGTTCGTCGGTCTGTGTGACCTCGTCGGCGCGCAGGCGCAACGTGAGGTCCTGCGCATGGGACATGGGCTCGATGCCGGTGGTGTCCACCGCGTTCATCTGCTCGATCAAGTCGAATATGTTGCCCAGCTGGTCGCGGGTTGCCGCGGCCTCGGCGTCGGTAATGGCAATGCGGGCGAGTTGCGCGATGCGGCGCACGTCGTCGAGGGAGAGTTCCATAAGCGTGGCTTCGACTATCCAGGGTCCTGGAGGCCCATGCCCACGGCGAAAATCGCCGGAAGCTTTGTAGGGACCCACCAAGTAGGCTATTATAGCCGGCTTATAGGGCGCTACCTACGGCCTGCGCAACTCACCCGCTCTCACTGTCACCGGAAGGTTCATGTTCGGATTTCTCGGCGGCTACTTCTCCAACGACCTCGCCATCGATCTCGGCACGGCCAACACGCTGATTTATGTCCGCGGCAAGGGCATCGTGCTGAACGAACCCTCCGTGGTGGCGATTCGTCAGGAGGGGGGGCCCAACGGCAAGAAAGTTATTCAGGAAGTCGGCCTCGCAGCCAAGCAGATGCTTGGCCGCACGCCCGGCAACATCACGGCCATCCGTCCCATGAAGGACGGGGTGATCGCCGACTTCACCTATACCGAGCAGATGCTCAAGCAGTTCATCCGCAAGGTGCACGACAACCGGTTGTTCTCGCCGAGCCCGCGCATCGTGATCTGCGTGCCCTGTGGCTCCACCCAGGTGGAGCGGCGTGCCATCAAGGAGTCGGCGTTCGCCGCCGGTGCCCGCAAGGTGGAACTCATCGAGGAGCCTATGGCCGCGGCCATCGGTGCCGACCTGCCGGTGGAAGAAGCCACTGGATCCATGGTCGTGGACATCGGCGGTGGAACCACCGAGGTGGGCGTCATCTCGCTCGGTGGCATCGTCTACTCGGGGTCTGTCCGGGTGGGCGGGGACAAGTTCGATGAGGCCATCATCAACTACATCCGCCGCAACTACGGCATGCTCATCGGCGAGACCACAGCCGAGGAGATCAAAAAACAGATCGGCTCTGCGTTTCCTGGCAGCGAAGTTCGGGAGAAGGAGGTCAAGGGCCGTAATCTGGCGGAGGGCATCCCGCGCAGCTTCACTATCTCCAGCAACGAGATCCTTGAAGCCTTGACCGAGCCCCTCAACAGCATCGTCAGTGCCGTCAAGTCGGCCCTGGAGCAGACCCCGCCGGAGCTCGGTGCGGACATCGCCGAGAAAGGCGTTGTGCTCACGGGCGGCGGCGCACTGCTGCGCGACATGGACCGGTTGATCATGGAGGAGACGGGCCTGCCGGTGATCGTGGCAGAGGATCCCCTCACCTGTGTGGTGCGCGGGTCCGGGCGTGCTCTGGACAAGATGAACAAGGTCGGCAGCATCTTCACCAGCGACTGAGGCACGACCCCCCCTTAGAAGGAGTTCCCGCCCCTGCTACGCTCGTCTCCCGCAGGCACTGCACAGCCCAGTCCGGCGCGGGGTGCCGAGCGCGCTGGCTAGGACAGGCATGCAAAACTCGCCGCCACCCTTCTTTCAGCGCGGACCGAGCCTGGTCATGCGTTTTGCCCTATTTTCTTTGCTCTCCCTCGTCTTCCTGGTCGCCGATGCTCGCTTTAATTATCTGCGCCTCGTACGCCAGGGTATGGCGGTGATGATCTATCCGCTGCAGCGTGGCGCTGCCATGCCCTGGGAGAGCTTTGACCGCTTGAGCGGGTTCCTGGCTGCCCAGGCCGAGTTGCTCGCCGACAACGAGCGGCTCCGCTTCCAACGCTTGCGCGACGGCGCGGCCCTGCAGACGCAGCAATCCTTAGAGGCGGAGAACCGCCACCTGCGCGAACTGCTCACCCTGCGCGAGCGCCTGCCACGGGAGACCATCCCGGCAGAGATTCTGTTCTCGCATCGCGATCCCTTCACCCGCCGGGTGGTGGTGGACCGAGGGAGCCAGAACGGCGTGGTGGAGGGCTCAGCGGTGGTGGATCCCACCGGCGTGGTAGGCCAAGTCACCCGGGTTTTCCCCTGGCTCTCCGAAGTGACCCTCATCTCCGACAAGGAGCAGGCAGTCCCTATCCAGGTGGTCCGCAGTGGCCTGCGCGGCATCACCTTCGGCACGGGCTATGACCACGGCCTGGAACTACGCTTCATGCCGGTTAATGCGGACCTTCAGAACGGCGACGTGTTGGTCACTTCGGGCATCGACGGGACTTACCCGCCCGGGCTGCCGGTAGCGGTGGTCGCCAACGTGGAGCGCAACGTCGCCTACGCCTTCGCGCGAATCTACTGCTCACCGGCCGCGGGGGTGAGCGGGCGAGGGCAGGTGCTCATCGTCGCTTCCACGGACCGCCTACCGCCCAATCCCATCCGCGAGGAAGAACTCGCTGCGCGGCGGGCCAAGCGGGAGGGCAATTAGGCGATGCTGCAAGGATCCATGACCGGCAACGGGCGCCCCCAGGAATTGCTCCTGCCGGTGCCGAGCGCGTACATCGCCATTACGCTGGTGGCGGCTCTGGTGCTCAACCTCCTCGCTCTGCCGGAGACGGTTGCGCGGCTGCGCCCCGACCTGATCGCGCTCATGCTGATCTACTGGGTGGTCTACCACCCCCGACGCTTGGGCTTCCTGCCCGCGTGGGCCCTGGGGCTGGCCATGGATGTTGCCGACGGCAGCCTCTTCGGCCAGCACGCGCTGTCCTATGCGCTGCTCATGTACTTGGCCATCCTGCTGCACCGGCGCATCCTGATGTTCGGCATGCTGCAGCAGATGCTCCATGTGGTGGCCCTGCTATTGCTGTCGCAGGCGGTTACCTTAGTGGTGCGGCTCGCGGCGGGGGCGGAATTCCCTGGCGGCACCTACTTCGTGGCCAGCTTAGTCGGTGCGCTGCTCTGGCCCATCGTCTTCACCCTCCTGCGCCTGCCGCTGCGGCCGCGCACCGAGGCCGGCGCCGTCTGAGCCGGGGCGACCATGGATCCCCTGGCCGTATTCCGCTCCAGCCGAAAGCGCTCCGAGGCCGCCAACCGGCGTCCGGAGATGCGCGATCACGAGAAGGACCTGCGCAGCTTTCATCTGCGCCTCGGCGTCTCCGCTACCACTGTCCTGGCGGTCTTCCTGCTGCTGGCGCTACGCTTCTCCTACCTGCAGGTGATCCGGCACGAGTACTACCACACGCTGGCTGAGAACAACCGCGTTACCATCGTGCCGATCGTTCCCAACCGCGGCCTGATCCTGGACCGTAACGCAACCGTGCTGGCGCACAACTACGCCGCCTACACGCTGGAGATCTTCCCCAACAAGGTGCGTGACCTGGACGCTACCATCGATGCGCTGGCGCGGGTGGTAGAGATCGCCCCACGGGACCGCAAACGGTTCCGCAAGCTGCTCGAGGAGAGCAAGGACCTCACGAGTGTCCCCATCCGGGCGCGCCTGAGCGACGAGGAGGTGGCGCGCTTCGCCGCCAACAAATTCCGCTTCCCGGCCGTGGAGATCCGCGCGCGGCTGTTCCGGCACTATCCCAACGGTGAATTGGCGTCCCACGTGATCGGCTATATCGGCCGGGTGACCGAGGCTGACTTGGATCGGCTGGAGACCCAGGGGCAGTCGGCGAACTATACGGGAACCGATTTCATAGGCAAAACGGGCCTGGAGAGTCACTACGAGCTGGAACTCCATGGCCGCACCGGCTTCGACGAGGTGGAGACCGACGCGGGAGGCCATGCCATCCGCACCCTGCGCAGCCAGCTTCCCGCTTCCGGTAATAACCTGCGTCTGTCGCTCGACGCGCGCCTGCAGGAAGTGGCCGAGCGCGCCTTCGGCGAACACCGCGGCGCGCTTATCGCCATTGATCCGGCCACCGGCGGCGTCCTGGCCCTGGTGAGCAAGCCTGGTTTCGACCCCAACCTATTCGTCGACGGGATCGACCCGGCGAACTGGGAACTCCTGAACACCTCTCTCGACCGGCCGCTCAACAACCGGGCGCTGCAGGGAATGTACCCACCGGGATCGACCTTCAAGCCCTTTATGGCCCTGGCGGCCCTGGAGTTGGAGAAGCGCTCTCCCCAGTACGCGATCAGCGACCCCGGTTTCTTTGTGCTGGCTGGCTCGGGCCACCATTACCGCGACTGGAAGGTGGGGGGCCATGGGTCCGTCGACATGCATCGGGCCATCGTGATCTCCTGCGACACCTATTTCTACGGGCTGGCCCTGGATGTGGGCATCGATAATATCCACCGGTTCATCAGCCAGTTCGGCTTCGGCAAGCGCACGGGCGTGGATATCGACGGCGAGGCGGGCGGGCTGTTGCCGTCGCCGGAGTGGAAGCGGCGCCGTTACAAGCAGAAGTGGTTTGCCGGCGATACGGTCTCCGTGGGCATCGGGCAGGGCTACAACCTCTCCACGCCCCTGCAACTGGCCCAGGCCACGGCGGTCCTGGCCAACGGCGGCACCGCCTTTCGTCCGCACATCGTGCGCGAGATCCAGAACAGCCAGACCAGCGCCACGCGCGCAGTGGAACAACAACCCATCAATAACTTGAATCTCAAGGCCGAGAACGTGCAACTCGTCCGCCAGGCCATGGTGGACGTGACGCGCCCCGGCGGCACTGCCGGCGCAGCCGGGGCCGGTGCGCCCTACGCTTTCGCCGGCAAAACCGGAACGGCGCAGGTGGTGGCCATCAAGCAGACCGAGAAATACGACGAGCGCAAGGTGGCCGAACGCCACCGTGACCACGCACTGTTCATCTCCTACGCGCCCGCTGACAAACCCACGATCGCGCTGGCCATCCTGGTGGAGAACGGTGGCCATGGCGGGGCGACGGCCGCGCCCATTGCCCGCAAGGTCTTCGATTTCTACCTCCTGGGTAAGGTTCCAGAGGTCAAGCCCGCCGACGACGGCGACGGAGAGGAAAGTGATTAGTCGCACCCTCACCTACCTGGGCCGGCACCTGGACGGTTTCCTTCTGGCGCTCATTGCCGTCCTTCTGGCGGCAGGCCTTCTGGTGCTTTACAGCGCCACAGGCGAGAGCCTGCCCCGGCTCTTCAGCCAACTGGCCAACATCACAGTTGCCATGGTGGTGCTGTGGTGCGCCGCGAACACGCCACCCCACTACCTGATGCGCCTGGCACTGCCGACCTACGTTCTGGGGCTGCTTCTGCTCGTCTGCGTGGCGCTCTTCGGAGAAGTGAGCAACGGCGCGAGGCGCTGGCTGCACCTGGGCGTGACCCGGATCCAGCCCTCGGAACTCATGAAGGTCGGCGTGCCGCTTGCTCTGGCCTGGTACTTCGACCGCTATGAGACCGCGCTGCGGTTTAGCCATTTCGCCGTGGCCGGACTCCTGCTGGGCGCCCCGGTTCTGTTGGTGGCGAAGCAGCCGGACCTGGGCACCGCGCTCCTGATCGCGGCAGCCGGGTTCTACGTCATCTTTCTGGCCGGCTTGAGCTGGCGGGTTCTGGTGGTGCTCGCCGGGGCGGGCCTCGCCGCGATGCCACTCCTGTGGGGCGTCATGCACGATTATCAACGCCGGCGTATCTTGACGCTGCTCGATCCCAGCCAGGACCCCTTGGGGGCGGGTTACCACACGATTCAGGCCACCATCGCCGTGGGTTCTGGCGGGGCGTTCGGGAAGGGCTGGCTGCACGGAACCCAGGCCCACCTGGATTTTTTACCGGAGCGAAGCACCGACTTCATCTTCGCGGTGTTTTCCGAGGAATTCGGCCTGCTGGGGAACCTCATTCTGCTGGTGCTCTTCCTGATGGTGATCGGCCGCGGATTGTTCATCACCTTCAATGCACCAACGCTTTTCACCCGTCTGCTGGCGGGTACGCTCTCGCTCACTTTTTTCACCTATGTTTTCGTCAACATGGGCATGGTGAGCGGGATTTTACCGGTGGTGGGGGTACCCCTGCCGATGATCAGCTATGGCGGCACCGCCCTGGTGAGCGTGCTCTTCGGCCTAGGTATCCTCATGAGCATCCACAGCCACAAGCGGTTGGTGAAAAGTTGAAGGGCGCCCTGGCCTCGCCGGGCGGCTGGCTCCTCTTGCTGTGCGCGCTACTGACCGGGTGCGCCACGGCGAGCCCGCGCGCCTCGCCCCCCGAGGCTGCACCCGCGGCGTCGGCACCGGTTGCGCCGGTCGAGCCCGTGACCGGGCTACCAGCGGCGACCGAGGTCACGTCAGTGCCTGCCCAACCCAAAAGCGCCGCCAAACGTCCCGGTGGCTACTATCTGGACGATGGGCCGCTGCCCAACCCGCCGCCTGACCTGGATCTGCTGCCCGATCCGGTGCCGAAGGTGGAGACGGTTCGCCCAGCCAACCTCCGGCCCTACCGGGCCTTCGGCCGCACCTATGTCCCGCTGACCACCGTCGGCGACTATCGTGCCGAGGGCACGGCGACCTGGTACGGGCGCCGGTACCACCGGCTGGCGACGGCCTCCGGTGAGCCCTATGACATGTACGCCCTCACGGCAGCCCACCCAACGCTGCCCATCCCGAGCTACGCCCGGGTGACCAACCTGAAGAACCACCGCACGATCGTGGTCCGGATCAATGACCGGGGGCCGTTCAAGGACGACCGACTGATCGATCTGTCCTACGCGGCGGCCTTTAAATTGGGCCTCATGCCCAGCGGCAGCGGGCGGGTGGCGGTGGAGAGCCTGGATCCGGCAACCTACGTGGCGGCGGCACCGCAACCTCGGGAGCCCGTGGAGACCCAGGCGCCAGCTGGTATGTACCTGCAGATGGGTGCTTTCGCTGCCCGGGCGAATGCCCAGAGCCTCGCTGACCAGGTCCGCACGCACATTGGGGCGGGCGACCGGGTGCGGTTGTTGCTTTTAGAAGGCCTGTTCCGGGTGCTCGTCGGCCCCTACGACGATCCCGCCGACGCTCGCCTAGCCGGTACAGACATCGAGAAGACCCTGGCCATCAGGCCGATCCTGGTGCGCCGCTGACCCCGATTCCAATTTCCTTCCTGCAGAGAACCCCTGATGTCTACCCTCGTCTGCGGATCCATGGCCTTCGACACCATCATGGTGTTCAAGGACCGGTTCCAGAACCACATCCTGCCTCAGCAGATTCACATTCTGAGCGTATCCTTCTTGGTCCCCGAGTTGCGGCGGGAGTACGGCGGCTGCGCCGGAAACATTGCCTACAACCTGCGCCTGCTGGGAAACGACCCGTTGATCATGGCCACGGTGGGTGACGACTTCGATCCCTACGCCCAGCGCCTAGCCACCTTGGGCCTCAATCCACGGCATGTGCGCCGGGTGCCGGGGAGTTTCACCGCGCAGGCGTTCATCACCACCGACCTCGACGACAACCAGATCATCGCCTTTCACCCTGGGGCGATGAACGAGTCCCATCGCAACGAGGTACGCGAGGCCACAGGGGCCAGCTTGGGCATCGTCGCGCCGGATGGCCGCGAGGGTATGTTGGCGCATGCGCGGCAGTTCCACGAGGCGGGCATCCCCTTCGTGTTCGATCCGGGCCAGGGTTTACCCATGTTCGACGGCCCAGAGTTGATGGAATTTCTGCGGCAGGCGGATTTCCTGGCCTGTAATGATTACGAGGCCCGCCTTCTTGAGGAGCGGACCGGTCATCCCGTGGAAACATTGGCCCGTGAGGTGAAGGCGCTGGTGGTGACGCGCGGGGCCGAGGGATCCCTCATCTATGCCGACAACCGGGTGGAGGAGATTCCCAGCGTGCCGGCCCAAGCGGTGGTCGATCCAACGGGTTGTGGGGACGCCTACCGGGCCGGCCTTTTGCATGGCATTGCCAGCGGGATGGATTGGGCCACGACCGGCCGGCTGGCGTCCCTCATGGGATCCATCAAGGTGGCGAGCCAAGGGGGCCAGAACCACGTGCTGGCTGCTGGGGAAATCCAGGCGCGCTTCCGCGAGGAGTTCGGGCGAGACCTCGCTTGAGCCGCGTGCGCGCAGTATCATATTGACGGGTATTGACGGGATCGCGCCGGCCGATAGGGAACGTTCATATTGTCGTAACGAGCCTGTCATGACGGCCCGCTACTGTCCTCTGATCCTCGTTCATGGAGCGGAAACATGCTGCAAGCACGCCAGGCGGATAACCCTGGGCATCAGCCCAGCTTGACAGTTCATCTGGCCCGCAGCCAATCCGAGGTTCGGGAAGCGCAGCGTCTGCGCTACCGCGTGTTTGCCGAGGAAATGGGTGCGCGCCTCCCCACCGCTGCCGAAGGCATCGATGAAGATCGATTCGATGCCTACTGCGATCACTTGATTGTCGCCGACGAGGACACCGGGGACGTCGTCGGGACCTACCGTGTTCTCTCGGGAGCGAATGCCCAGCGCATCGGCGGCTTCTACTCCGAGCAGGAGTTCGACATCACGCGACTGCACCACATCCGGGATCGCGCGGTGGAGATCGGACGCTCCTGCGTCCATCCCGACCACCGCAGTGGCGCTGTGATTGCTCTCCTGTGGTCCGGCCTCGCAACCTATATGAAGGCGCAGGGCTATGAATACATCATCGGCTGCGCCAGCATGAGTATGCTCGACGGCGGGGTAGGTGCAGCTAATGCCTACCGCCGCCTGCGCGAATCCTGCCTCAGCCCGGCGGAATACCGAGTTTTTCCGCGCTACCCGCTGCCGGTGGCCGAACTCGAGCAGACCACCACCACCAAGGTGCCCCCGTTGATTCAAGCCTACCTGCGGGTCGGGGCCTACGTCTGTGGTGACCCGGCCTGGGATCCTGATTTCAACACCGCGGACCTGTTCATGCTTCTGCCCATGTCACGGGTGGACAGCCGTTATGCCAAGCATTTCATGAGGCATGCCGGTTCCTAGCCCACTGCCGGTTGCAGCACGCGCCTTCCGGCTACTGCGCTTCCTGCTGCACCTCACCTGGGGCTGCGCCATTGCGGCCTCGGCCTTTCCTTTCCTCACCCCGGCTCGCAAGCGCCGCGTCATCCGCCGCTGGTCCTGGCAACTCGTTCGAGTTCTGGGCGTGCGCTCGGTGGTTCACGGCAAGCCGCCAGGAGTCCGTGAGCCCTGTCTGCTGGCCTGCAATCATGTCTCCTGGCTCGATATCTGGGTGTTGGCCTCGATCGTGCCCTTGCGCTTCGTCTCGAAGGCGGACGTGCGCCAGTGGCCCGTGGTGGGCTGGCTTTCGGAAAAGGCGGGGACGCTCTTTCTGGAGCGGTCGAGCCGGCGCGATGCGGCCCGCATCGGCAAGGACATGGCGCAGGCGCTCGACGTAGGTCATGCGCTGGGTATTTTCCCGGAGGGCACTACCACCGACGGGAGCCACTTGCTTGCTTTCAACGCGTCCCTGTTCCAGCCGGCGATTAACGTGGGACGCCCCGTGGTGGCGGTGGCTCTGCGCTACGTAAGCAGCACGGGGGGCCACGATCCGGACATCTCCTACGCGGGCGAGCGGACGCTGCCGGAATCGCTGAAGCTCATCCTGGCGCGTCGCCGGGTGCGGGTGGAACTCAGCTTCTCGCCGCCGATTTCCGTGGTCGGCAAGACCCGGCGTGAGCTTGCGCGGGAGACGGAAGGGTGGATTGCCCAAGCACTTAAGTTGCCGCTTCCGCACAAGAGAGCTGAAATATTTTCCGGTCCTCCAGGCGCATCGCCGTCAGTGTCCGACCCCAAAGGCAGCCCGTATCCAGCCCCACCAGATTCTCTCGAAGCACCAGTCCCAGCGCTGACCAGTGCCCAAAAATGATCGGCGTCCCCCGGCTCATGCGGCCGGGAATGTCGAACCAGGGCAAGTAGCCCGCGGGCGCGTCCGCAGGATCCGCCTTGTGCTTGAATTCCATCTGGCCCGAGTCGGTGCATAGACGCAACCGCGTCAAGACATTCACGATGGTGCGCAGGCGGTCCATGCCGACGAGCCGGTCGTCCCAGCGGTCGGGTTGGTTGCCGTAGAGTTGGGCGAGGAAGCGCTGGTGGTCGGGCCCCTGGAGCGCGGCTTGCACCTCCGTTGCCAGGTTCGCCGCGCGTTCCACCGTCCACTCGGGCAGTAAACCCGCATGCACCATCACATACCCTTCGGCTGCGTGCAGCAAGGGCCGATGACGAAGCCAGTGGAGCAATTCCCCGCAGTCTGGGGCATCGAGGATGCCATCCAGGGTGTCGTCCTTGTGCGCCCGGGCATGGCCGCCGGCCACGGTCAGCAGGTGGAGGTCGTGGTTGCCTAGGACGCAAACCGCTCGCTCCCCCAGTCCGCGCACGAAGCGCAGCGTTTCCAGGGAGTCCGGGCCGCGGTTGACCAAGTCCCCGACAAACCAGAGGCGGTCTTCGGCAGCGTCGAAAGGGAGCTTGGAGAGCAGTGCTTCCAGGGGCTGCTGGCAGCCCTGGATATCGCCGATGGCGTAGGTTGCGATGGCCGCAGGCCGCGCCGGCTTACTTGCCCGCTGGCTCCTTGAACCCCGCACCCGCCTGGTTCGCCATCCAGACCGTGGCGCGCGAGACCTCCAGGTCACTCAACTCGGCATTCCCGCCGCGCGCCGGCATCGCGCGAATCCCCTTGAGGGCGTGGGAGATCAGGGTGGCGTCTCCCTGCGCGACGCGGGGGGCCCAGCCTGCCTTGTCGCCGATCTTGGGCGCGTTGAGCAGGCCGGCGCCGTGGCAGGGGGTGCACACACCCTTCACCACCTCTTCACCGGATTTCTCAACGTGCGGCCCGTTGGCGAGCACGAGGTTTACCTCCCCCACGGGTTTGATCCGCTTCGCTACCGCTGCGGGATCCTCTCCATCCAGGCCATGCAGGCCGCCGGTCAGGTACTGTGTCAGCAGGATGATGAGCAGGATCGGCCCCAGAAAGGCGACAATGACCACGGCGATCAATTGCCCGGGGGTCTTGATGGGCGAGGCGTGCTCCTCGACGTGCATTTCAGCCATGGCAAATCCCTTTTGCAGGTGCAGCGATCCAAGATTATAGGCCATCCGGGCTCGCCCTCAAACCTTGAGCAGTCTGCACATTCGTGCCACCCGTTCAGACGAGCGCCGCGGGCCGGGTGTATAATGATCGGCTGGCCTTGAAAACCCCCGCGCGCCCGTAGCTCAGCTGGATAGAGTACTGCCCTCCGAAGGCAGGGGTCACTGGTTCGAATCCAGTCGGGCGCGCCACTTCGGTATAAAACTGCGAACGCCAGCGGCCGCCGATTCTACGCCTGCGGCGGCGACAAGTGTCCGCGGCAGTTCGGTTTTTGATCCCATGATACGAATCTCGGTCGGGTCGATCACATCGACTCGCTGCGCGAGCGCGCGCAACAGGTAAATGCCATCAGGTGATCGGCGACTCGGACCGGCTTCAGCCGCGCCGGAGCATCGTTTACCGGAGTGATCAGCGGAGAGTAGTTCCAGGTTACAGGCACCCGTAGCTCAGCTGGATAGAGCGCTACCCTCCGAAGGTAGAGGCCACAGGTTCGAATCCTGTCGGGTGCGCCATTCCAGTCCCAAACCACGAACGTTTTGGAGGGGGCTCGGTTTGCCGAGAATGGCCGCTCTGACGGCTTCCTTGCTGCCGACGATTTTCACCGATTTGTCGCCGACAATGATAGCGCCGACGAGGGTGCGCAGGTAAGCCTTGCGCGCAGGCGTTTCGCCATTATCGAGCAGGTCTCTCATGAGTTTGCTGAACGCAGCGATTCTTTCCGGGTCGATGCTGGCCGATGGCAGCATTTGCGATGCTGCATGGTCATAGGCCGCCTGAGCCTTCTCGCGGTCGGCTTTGAGTTCGACGATCCGCTCGCGAAGAAGATCGTCGAGTTCGACGATGCCCTCCTCGATCCCGCGATAGAGACGCTTGAGGCGATCGTCGGTATCGACGACTTGTGACTTCAGCGTCGCAAGGCGACGGTCAACGGCTGCGGTGCGTTCCTGACGCCGGGCGGCAATCGCGGAAAGCAGGTCGGTCAGACGCTCGGGCGTGAACATGTGCTCCTTGAGCGCCGTCAGAACCAGATCATCCAGGAACGCCATCCGGACCGTGTTCCCCCGACAGGCCGTTGGTCCCTTCTGCGCGCGGCTGGCGCAGGTGTAGTAGGCGTAGATGCGCCCCGTGCTGGAGGTCCCGGTCCGCTGCGTCATCCCCCCGCCGCAATGGGCGCATTTTGCAAGTCCGGTCAGAAGGATCGGACCCGTGACCACACGCGGGGCTGTGACCTTGGGATTATTGGCCACAAGGCGGGCCTGGACGCGATCGAACAGGTCCTGCTCGACAATTGCGGGAGTTGCGATCTCAACGATTTCCGAGGCGGGTTTACGTTCGCCCGTCCTGCCGGAGCGAACATTGTAACGCCAGCGGCCGACATAGACGGTGTTGGTCAGGATATGGTGCACGGGACCGACGCCAAAGGTTCCGCCCGCCTTGGTCCGGTAACCGCGTCCGTTGAGCCATTTGACCAGTTGCTTGATGCCGAGCGGCGGCGTGCCGGTCTTGGTGTCGCCCTCCGCATAGAGGCGAAAGATCAGCCGGACGGTCTCGGCCTCGACGGGATCGATAGCGAGGTTCTTCTTGATTTTCTGCCCGCGCCGCTCGGCCTCGACAATGGAGTACCCCAGTGGAGCAGAAGCGCCGTTCCAGAATCCTTGTTTGGCATTCTCCTTCATTGCCCTCGTAACGTTCTTGCCGTTTTCCTTCGAGGTGTATTCGTCGAAGATGCCGATGATCTGACGCATCATCTCCTGCGACGGATCGGTGCCAGTCGGTTGGGTCATCGAGACGACCTCGACGCCGTGACGACGAAGCTTGCGGATCGTCAATTCCATCGTGGCGCCGTCGCGGAAAAACCGCGAGAATGAATGCACCACGATCACATCATAGGGATGATCTGCATCGCAGGCCCGTTCGAGCATTGCCTGAAACGCCGGCCGCCGGTCGCGCTGGCGCCCGGTTCGACATACTCATCGACGACAGACCAACCGTTCGACAGACAATGGCGCGTGGTCAGGTCGCGCTGCGACGGAATCGACACGTCGCCCTCTGCCTGCCGCCCGGTCGAGACCCGCAGATAAACAGCGGCTCTCGACGGCGCCGGACAGTCTGTTGCGGCAAGATTTGTTCGTGGTTGCAAGTTCCGGGTCATTAATGCTTTCCCCTCGTTTTGTCCACTTTTCTGGCGGCCCACCGAAACGACTCTTGCGACAAAGTCCGTCAATTTGTGGTCGCGAGCCGGCATTTATCGATCGCCTTCCAGGGCGGCATTCTCACATATTTTTCCAAAAAATGGAACTATCTTCTTCCATTTTCTGGAAATTCGCGCTAGTATGTGGCGATGCTGGTGATCGGCACGGATATTGTTGAGCGATTCTTTGCGGGCCGGGCTGGCCATCGGGGCGTCGATGCGGCGCGTGCTCAATACAGGGCGTGGTTGGCGATTGCGGAAGCCTCAGATTGGCGAACACCGCAGGACGTGAAGCGATCGCACCCCAAGGCTAGCATCCTGAAGGGCGGGCGCGTTGTATTCAACATCAAGGCCAACGACTACCGCCTGATCGCCCTGGTGCAATATCGTGACGGCGTCTTGATGATCCGTTTTTTTGGTAGTCATGCGGACTATGACAAGGTGGACGCGGAGACGGTGTGATGAAGGCGACTTTGATCATTATCCAGAACCAGGCCGATCATGAAGCGGCCAAGGCGCTTGTTGGCAAGCTGATGCAATCGGACGAGGCTGCCGACCGTGCGCGCATGGTGGCGCAGGCTCGCCTTATCGAGGCGTATGAGCGCGCGCGCTGGCCGCGCAAAGCGCCGCCGTTGCCCGATTTGTTGACCTATCTGGTGGAGCAGCATGGTTTGACGCGCGCTGATCTTGTGCCGCTTCTGGGCACTGCGAGTCGCGTCAGTGAAGTCATGTCCGGCAAGCGCGAACTGAGCATGACGATGGTGAAGCGCTTGCGCGAGCGTTTCCATATTCCCGCCGACTTGCTGATTTCGGCAAGCGGAAGCGCCGCTGCGTAGGTGAACTCGGATATGTGAGCGCGCCGAGATAGGAGCGCGCGAGCCGGGTTGTGGACCGTTATGCTGCCCATCGAGCATTATCCTCGCTTCCGCATCGGGGGCTTCATCGCCTCATCGGGTACAGCGGTCCCGTTTCGTGATGAGTGAGGGCCCTCGAACAGCGCATCCAGTTGCTTGCCGAGCCAGGTTTCCACCACCTGGACCTCGGTGTCGGAAACGCGAAGGGCGCTGTCGATCTCGAATTCAACCGACCAGCCGGCCTCTCTGTCCAGATTTCTTCGTCGCCCTGTCGCCGGCCGCCGCGGTGGGCGTGTCGCCTTCCGCTCACCGGCCATAGTCCAACCCACGGTCAGGCGTGCGCGCGGTGGATCGCGGAGTGGCGCGGGCGACCTCCTGCGCTGCTGGTGGTTTCGTGGGCGGCTTCATTGCCAGAGCCGCCGATTGCCGGCTGTGAAGTCGATCAGCCTGTTTCACCGGGAGAGCGGCCTGTTCGATGACGGCGATCGTCGATGTCTTGGCGTGTCCGCTGGACAATCGCCCGGCGAGCAACGCGCGCCGCTCTTCGGCGGACGCGGGTTCGACCTGCTGCGCGCGATCCAGCGGCCGACCGGAGGAAAGCAGCGCGTCGACCTGGGAGCGATCGACGACGAGCCGGGTTTCGTCGCGGGCGCGGCTTGCAGCTACATATGCGGCATGGCGATCGAATCGGGGATCGAGCAAGACGACTGCCCGATCGACGGTCATGCCCTGCGCACCGTGCACGGTGCTGGCATAGCCCCAGCCGAGCCGGGCTCGCCCGCGCTCGTCGGCGATGTCGGCGGGAACGAAGCTGATGCGGTGCCTGTCGATGACCGCTTCGATGCGGGTGTTGCCGGGCGTCTTCTGGTCTCTCGACGAATCAGCGTGGACGGCGGTCACGGTCGCAACCGTGCCGTTGACGACACCGAGCTGATCGTTGCGAAGCTGGAAGCGGATTTTGTCACCGGCCGCGATTTCAAGACGGGTTGACTGCCCCGATGGCGTAACCGCCTCGACGCTTGCCTCTGCGCCGTGAATGACACCCTCACGTTTGAGTTCAGCGCGAACCGCCCGCGAGACATCCGCGACTTGTTTGTTGGTCCGGGCGATCAGGAGGGTAGAACTGTCGGAATGCTTGACCCTTGCATGGTTCCAGAGTTCGACGATCCGCTGCAGCGCCGCCCGGTGGGAGGCAGCTTCTTCGAAGCAGCCGTGCGCCTGGAAGGCGTCAAGCGCTTCCTTGGCCCGACCCGCGCCGAAATCCGTCACGGCTTGTCGCGCCCAGGCCTCACGCTGGCGCACAATGGTATCAACGCGCGTGGCCTCGACGCTGCGAACGACGAGGTCGAGCCCCGGACCCGCGCCGATCGCCTGCAATTGCCGGCGATCGCCGACCAGTATCACTCTGGCGTGCGCCCGCTCGACTTCCGACAACAGAGCATGGGTTTCTCGTGAAGACAGCAGACCCGCCTCGTCCACGATCAGAACCGACTTCTCGTCCAGGAAGCGCTCGCCTGCCTTAAGGCGTTCGACCCAGGACGCGGTTTCTCGCGCTTCGATGTTCAGATCCTGTTGGAGCGCACGGGCGACACGCCATGCGGTGGCCGTGCCGACGACGCGATGACCGGCCGCCTGCCAGGCTTCGACGATTGGTGCGAGCGTCGTGGTCTTGCCGGAGCCAGGAGCCCCCTCGATGACGACGATGGCATTCGGGCCGGTTGCGACTTCGGCGGCAAAGGTCTGTTCGGCGCTCAACCCATGGGCGGCACTTCGCGCCTTGATGTCCGCAGGATCGATCCCGGCCCCGCGCCGTTCAGCCAGTCTTGAGGCGGTCGCGACCAGGTCGCGCTCGATCGCGATCATCTCAGGGGTCGAGTAGCGGGTCTGACCGATGGCATCCCGGCCGATTTCGACGAATGTCCCGGAGGTGACAAGCTGATCGACTTCCCGGTCAAGGCGCGCCAGCGGCAGGCCCAGTCCGACGCTTGCCGCGTGGACGGAGCGAACCAAGTCGCGGCGGTCGATGACGCTTTCATGCTCGGTCAGCTCCCTGGGCAGCGTCGCCAGCCGGTCGGCGAAGATACGCTCGGCATCTCCGACGACAAATTCCCGGGCCGATCGCTGCTGGAGCGCTGCGTGGATATCACCGTCAAGACCGGCCGATTGTGCCGCCTCACGCCAGATGGTTTCTCGCTCGGCATCCGGCTCTTTGGTGTGGCGCGTCGATTTGGCGATAGCGGAGGCCAGCGCGGCCGATGAACCGCTGGTCGTGCCCGCTTCGGCCAGTTCCTTTTCGATTTCCTGTCGTCGAGCGGAGAAATAGGTGATGGCTTGGTCGCCGATGCCGGCCAGCTCGAACGTGCCGTTCCGCCCGATGCGATCGATACCGAAGCCGAGATCGGCCATCTCGTTGGCGAGGGCCGCATGATAGACGGCGCCCGCCGTCATCTTCCAGTCGCGCAGCACGGTGGAATGCAACGCTCCCACCGTGGCATCGGCGCGCGTCGCCATATTCAGGACGACGGCATGGGTGTGAAGGTTCGGATCACCAAAAACCCGGCCATCGGCATGCTCCGCCGGGCGGCTTTCGCCCTGTTGGAACAACGCGGCCGTCAGTGCGACCTTTTCAACGTATGAACCATCTTTGCCGCGGCGTGCGTATATGGCTTCCCGCTCGACCGTGGCAAGGCTGGCGCGCACGGCGCGCCCCTGGGCGGCTTCGAGATCGCGCCGCAGATCGGCATCGGCGAAGGCCCACGCCAGCGACACCGAGCGCGGCGCGGAAAACGTCAGGTCGAAGGCGGGAACACGCCGGTCCGACTTTCCACCCGCGTTGGTGATGAGCGACTGTCCGTTCTCCCCGAGCCCTTCGTAGAGACGGGCGAATTCTTCGGGCTGGACCGTTGCTGCATCGCGTCGGCCGAGATCGCCACGCGGCGCATACCAGACGCCCTCCGGCTCCCGGCTGCGAAGATAGTATTCGGCGCCGCGCACATAGTAGGCGCTGGACGCCGCCACATTCCACGTTGCGACCATCGCGATGGTCTCCAAAATCGAGACCATCGAGATGCAGTGTTTTCAGGGGAAGGAGTTGGATTCTGGCCCCACGATTGGTGTTTCTACTCAGAATCCGCAAAATGCGCGGAACAACAGTCCATGTCGTTTTCCCGGCATCCGCCAGATGCTCCTGCCGGTGGTTTGCTAATGGCTCCGCCCTCGCGCGGGACAAGAAAATTCTTCGGCCTTTCGCGGCATGAACGGCCTCCTCCCCGCGAGGCGGGGCCCCTCCATTTATTCCACGGTGCCGAAGAGTTTTCTTGCCCTTGCTACCCCGCTGCTCGCCACGAGGCAGGGCTGCAGCGCAGCCGCTGCAACCCAAGCCCTCAGAGGAGCAAGATCATGTCTGCCAAGAATGTCGAAATCATCACGGAAAGTGGAACCGAACGCTTCATTCCGCTCAACAAGCTCAAGAAGTCCCCGAACAACGCCCGCAAGACGCCGCACAGCGAGGCGTCGATCGAGGCCTATGCCGCCAGCATCGCCGCCAAAGGCATTCTGCAAAATCTTGTCGTCGAGCCGGAACTGGATGCGGACGGTGCGGCCACCGGGTTCTATTTCGTCACCATCGGTGAAGGCCGCTGGCTGGCGCAGCTTCTCCGTGTCAAGCGCAAGGAGATCAAGAAGACCGAGCCGATCCGCTGTGTCATCGACACCGCCAACGATCCTCACGAAATCAGCCTTGACGAGAATGTCACCCGGGAAAACATGCACCCCGCCGACCAGTTCGAGGCGTTCAGGAAGCTCGCCGAGGAGCGCGGGTATGGCGCGGAAGAAATCGCCGCCCGGTTTGGTGTCACCCCGCATGTGGTGCGGCAGCGCCTTCGCTTGGGCGCGGTCTCGCCCAGATTAATGCAAATCTACCGCGACGGCGATCTGGCGCTCGACCAGTTGATGGCCTTCGCGATCACCGAGGATCATGCCCGGCAGGAAGCCGCCTTCGAGCGGCTATCCCATAACCGCGACGCCAGCTCGATCCGGCGCATGCTGACCGAGGCCAGCGTTGCCGCCACGGACCGCCGCGCGGTCTTTGTCGGCGCGGAAAAGTATACCGAAGTGGGCGGTACGATCCTGCGCGACCTCTTCACCGAGGATCGCGGCGGCTACTTCGAGGACGTGGCGCTTCTCGATATGCTGGTCATGGCGAAGCTTGGCCGCGAAGCCGACGCCCTGATGGAAGCCGAGGGCTGGAAATGGGCGCAGGTTTTCCTCGACTATCCGCATAGCCACGGGCTGCGCCGTATCTATCCGCAAGCGGTGGACCTGTTGGCGGAAGATCGGGCCACGCTGGATACCGTGAAGGCCGAGTTCGATAGCTTGACGGCGCAGCATGAAAGCGACGAGGAACTGCCTGACGAGGTTGATGCGCGCTTCGGCGAGCTTGAGGCCGAGATCGAGCGTCTTGAGGCCAAGCGTCAGGCTTAGGACCCCGCCGACATCGCGCGTTGCGGGGCCTTTGTCATCCTCAATCATGACGGTACCGTGCGCATCGAGCGCGGTTTTGTCAGGGCCGAGGACGAGAAGCAGGAGCCAAGCGCGCATGAGGTGAGCCGCGAAGGCGCGGACGGTGACAGTGGCGATAACGGCGGAAGCGGCCCGCGCGGTTCCGGGGATGAGACCTTGGACGGGGAGGACGAGGATAGCGAAGATGAGAAGCCGCTGTCGGACATCCTGATCCGCGATCTCACAGCGCACCGTACCCTCGGGCTGAGGCTTGCTTTGCGCGAGCAGCCGGAGGTCGCAATCCTCGCCGTCACCCACGCACTGTCGGCGCAAATCTTCTATCGCGGTGCGGACGCCTGCGTTCTCGATATCCGTCCGACCAGCACGTATCTGGCGTCTCATGCGGATGGGATCGAGGATACCAAGGCGGGGAAGGCATGGGCGGATCACCACGCCCGTTGGGCGGCGCAGATGCCACGCGACGTGGCCGCTCTTTGGGCCTTTGTGGTCGAACTTGACCACGACAGCCGCCTGGCGCTGTTCGCCCATTGTGTTGCACTGATGGTCAACGCCGTAAAACTGCCGATGGACCGCAGGCCCCGGGCGATGGCAACGGCGGACAGGCTGGCGGAAGCCGTGTCGCTCGACATGGCCGCACATTGGCAACCGACCGCGCGGAGCTATTTCGGCCGGGTCACCAAGCCGCGCATTCTCGACGCTGTACGGGAAGCCGTCAGCATCGAGGCCGCCGAGCAGATGGCGGACATGAAGAAGCACGATATGGCGGCGGCTGCTGAACAGTTGGTGATCGCAACCGGTTGGCTGCCCGCGTTGATGCGGACACCGGGAGCCGCGCAGGAGCGTGCCGAGCAGCCACAGGCCGATACCGTCACGGAGACGAACCCCGACCCGTATTCCGTCGCTGCCGAGGAGCCGGCATGGCCGGGACCGCTTATGCGGTCCCGGCTGTTCATCGCGGAACTGTCGAAATTTTCGGCCCCCCGCCCCTCGGGCGCGCGGCCGATCTCACGATGCTCACGCCCTCGATTGGGCGCATTTTAAGAAAGCAAGACGCTGTCCGCAAAACACCGATGAAGGGGGAAAAGCGCGTTGTGGCCAGCGCTCGTGAAATCTGTCCGGATAGGCGGCAGGTCGCTGCGTATCATGCTCCTGGCATGACCACGATATTGGCGCCGACTGACCGCCCCCTCACCAAACCAGCGAGGGTGAATCTTTGCGGGCTTGCTGAACATCTGCTGACATCGAGATGGTGAACCGATTTCGGCGGATCCTTGGCCGCGCGTCCGGATGGTGGCCGCAATGTGAATCCATGCGCCGTCGTTTCCCGGGTCGCGTTTTTGCATTTCCGTTGGTGCACGGACGCACATCTTTCTGCGACCGGCGTTCCCTGTTCTTGTGCGGTGACGATCGTCATGGTGGTCTCCATCGGTTTGTTTGATGGGCGCGTCCCACGCGACCTCGAATGGACGGATCAGGCCCGAGGGCCGGCTTAAGCCTCGATCGCCTTCCCGCAACGGCTCAGCCTGCTTTTTTCCCCTGCCGCGAAGGGGCGGCATTCCTCGCGGGATGTCAAAAAAGCCGTCCAACGCCGTCCTCCGCGTTGCTCCGGGCCTGACGGCTGCGGGCCGATCGCTCCCCGGGCCAAGGACCGCCATCGAGGCTGCGATGGTCGCGGCCAGACAACAGGACGGAGACCACCATGGCTACCATCGGAACGTTTACTGCGGCGGAAAACGGCTACACCGGATCGGTCAAGACGCTCACCCTCAACGTCAAGGCGAAGTTCGTCGCGACCGAGAAGGACAACGACAAGGCGCCCGACTTTCGCATCTTCGCAAGCTCCACCGTCGAGTTTGGCGCTGCGTGGAAGAAGACCGCGCGGGACAGCGATCGCGAATATCTCTCGGTCAAGCTCGACGATCCCAGTTTTCCGGCTCCGATCTATGCCTCGCTGGTGAAGGGTGAGGGCGACGACAGCTTTACGCTGATCTGGTCCCGCCGCAACGGCGATTGATCCCAAGGGATCGACTGGCCCCGCCTCTTCGGAGGCGGGGTTTTTGCTGCGCCCATGGTCAAAACGATGAAGAAGGAAGTTGAGAAGGTCCGGCAACGACGTTCCATGTGTTCATCGCTGGGATTGTTCCACTCCTGCGCACCTCTTCGTTATGCTGTGATTGGCTTCGATTGGTGCCTTTTGGGATGTTGATACGGATCGTTGCAAGCATCGTATCGGCGGCGATACATGGTCGACGTAACAGTACAGAAATGCGCGGAACAACAGTGCATGTCGTTTTCCCGGCATCCGCCAGATGCTCCTGCCGGTGATTTGCTAATGGCTCCGCCCTCGCGCGGGACAAGAAAATTCTTCGGCCTTTCGCGGCATAAACGGTTCCTCCCCGCGAGCGGTCCCCTCCATTTATTCCACGGTGCCGAACAATCTTCTTGCCCTTGCTACCCCGCTGCTCGCCGCGAGGCAGGGTTTCAGCGTGGCGCATCGCTGCGCGGAAACCCAGGGGATAACGAACATGACCGACGCAGCCGCCACTACCAGCCCCCGCATATATGTCACGTGCCTCGCCGCCTATAACAATGGCTACCTTCATGGCGATTGGATTGATGCGGATCAGGACGCCGACGCAATCCGGGCCGAGATCAAAGCCATGCTCGCCCGTTCGCCCGTCGAGGGCGCGGAGGAGTTCGCCATCCACGATTATGAAGGCTTCGAGGGCGTCAGCATTTCCGAATATGCGGGCATCGACTCCGTGGCGCGGATCGCCGCTTTTATCGCCGAGCATGGCAAGCTTGGCGCGGGCGTGCTGGAGCAGTTCAGCAGCAGTATCGACGAGGCAGAGGCCGCTTTGCGGGACTGCTACCTCGGCCGGTTCTCCAGCCTTGCCGACTACATGGAGGAACTGACCACCGAATGCGTCACCATTCCCGAGCCGCTGCGTAACTATATCGACTGGGAAGCAATGGCGCGCGATGCCGAATTGAACGGTGACGTTTTCACGATCGAGACTGCTTTTGACGAGGTGCATGTATTCTCCAGCCGGTGAGACCGGCTCGCATCAAGGTGCAGGCGCCGCCAATCGAGGCGTCGCCCATGCCGGACGCCGTCGTACTCGCGCGTCTTGCGGCAGCGGTCCGACGCCGGCAGCCCTGCAGAAGCTCGGACACGATTGGATCGGCATCGAACTCGACAACGGTCATGACCACGCCAGGGGCAAGCGACCGGCCTTGCCGTAGGATTATCGGACGGCCGCTGAACCCGCCCGCCACAAAATTGTGGAGCCTGCAAATCGGTTTGCTACCGTCGCTGGTGGGAAAAAATGCGCCGGTCCGTACGCGGACCGGCGAAGAAAGTGCTGGGCAAAAAAGGGCTCTATTGATTTCCGAGTGGGTGCTGGTGGCATGAATGCCTGAGGCTACGGCCGCCTTCTTGCCTGCCACAGTCGGAAATCAATAGAGCCCTTTTTTGCCCAGCACTTTCTTCGCCGGTCCGCGTACGGACCGGCGCATTTTTTCCCACCAGCGACGGTA
>JANXRW010000141.1 GCA_025356655.1 Betaproteobacteria bacterium
GAGGGCCTGAATGGGAAGGTTAAAGTCACACTGAGAAGATCCTACGGCTTTCGCACCTTCAAAGCCACAGAATTGGCGCTTTATCATGTACTTGGGAAATTGCCCAAGCCACCCATGGCCCACAGTTTCTGCTGACGAACCCTTTATTTTGATATCAACTCCGGACACAGCATCGGCTGGAAATACACGTTTTACGTTGAATTGCACACAACACCCTTTGTACTTCTGAATGTCGTCAATAGTGATAAACGCTTTTCGATGCCCAGGAGCAGCCGAGAAAAGGGCAATCGGCCACGCCGTCATTGCGCAAGGTCCGCATGGCCAGTGGGCCCCATTACCCGTATTAGACTTACCTACTCCTATGCCGCCTGATCGCGCGTGGTCGCGTTGTTGAAGAAGTCACCTACACGCTCGGCCGAGCGCTGGATCGAACGTAGCGGGTCGATGAGCTTCTGCCTCAGTTCCTATGCGCTGGAGCCCACCCTGCGCCCCAACTTGGTGGTGTTCAAGTCGACCGAAACCCGCTCGTCCGGGTTGAGCTCCGGCGAATGGGGCGGCAGAAAGAAAAGTCGAAACCGATCCTTTACGCTTTCCAGGTATTTCTGCACCATCTTCGCCTGGTGGCTCGGGTAGCGCTCAACGATAAGGAAGATCATGCCGTCGGCGCCTTCGCGCAGCCGCTTGATGAACTCGATGAAGGTGCCGGCTCCCACAGTTCCATGGGCCACCATGAAGCGCAGTTCGCCCTGCGCGCTGACCGCCGAGATCACGTTCAGTCCAACCCTGGCACCCGTCCTGTGCACGACCGGGGGCCTTCCCTTCACCGCCCAGGTGGTCCCGGCGGGGTGGTCGGAACGGATACCGGCCTCGTCGCCGAAGAAAACTCGCGCCCCGTGCCGCTTGGCCAGCGCCCGGATCTTCGGGTAGTCCTCATCGAGCCAGCCTTGCACCGCCTCGGGATCCTGCTGGTAGGCGCGCTCCATCGGCCCCCGGGCGCTCAGGCCCAGTTGACCGAGCAGCCGACACACCGTTGCCTTGCTGAGTTCGATGCCAAAGCGCTGTCGGATGAGTTCGCCCAGCATCTTCGCAGTCCACAGTGCTAAGGTGAACTTCAGTTGCCGCGGATTCTTCATGGCCACGGTCTGGCAGACCCAACCCAGCGCCTTCGCGTCGAGCTTTGGTCGCCGGCCGCCACGCTTGAGTGCATCGAGCGCCTCCCAACCGCCGGCACGGTACAGAGCCAGCCATCCGTACACCGTGCGCCGGTGAACTCCGAGAACCCGCGCGACCACTTCGGGGGATGCTCCAGCCTGCACGCTTGCCACGCCGCGCTTGCGTAGGTCCGTGAGTTGTTCGTGAGCAAGCCGCCGCGCGTCCGTATCCATGAGCAGCATGATACGCCACGCCGATCACAGCGGCCAGCACGTGTGGCGATTATTGTGAGACTGTTTGTCAACGCCTTTCATCCAATTCCTGCCGCGTCTTGTCCAGTTCCTCGGCCGGCAGTTGTTCATCGGGCAGAACCACCGGGTACTCAGCGGCCACCACTTCTGGGGTCGCGATATAAAACGCCAGCCACTGGCGGTTGGGTCATGCGCTCGGCCACCTGAACTTCTTCCAGCACGCCTGCTTCCTGGAGATTCGCGTGCCGCGGGTGACGTTGCCCGAGGGGCAGGTGCTGCAGGTCGTGCAGAAGGCCCCGGCGGCGCTACGCGGAGTCTGGCATCCTGCCCATGGGTAGAGTAGAGATGTGGCGCGCTGGCCTTAGGTCCGGTTTGTCTGTTGCCGCCCCTTTCGTCCGGCGGTGCCCGAGGAACCCCGCCGTAGCTCCGTTTCCACATCCCCCTCGTCGAACCGGACGTGCGCAGCTAACGCATCGGGCTCTCTTCGGACACATCAAGCCTTCGCCTTCGAGCGGTCGCGTGCGGTGGGCATCTGGCGTATCAGCCCTAACCTCTTATAGAGGTACTGGTCGGAGTATTGGCGGCACCCCGTTCCCCGCTTGCCGCTCCGCCTTCGCAACCAGATCCTGAGTCGGCGGGCCGTATAAGGTGTCGATGTCCCGGTGGATCCGAGGCACCGGCCCGTGATTGAAGTAATTCGCCCAGCCACGGACTGCCGCCTTGTTGGTGGACTGCGCGGTGCGTTCGTAGAACTGACTGCCGATCTGGCGGTTCAGTTGGGCAATGGTCTAGCCGCCGCGCAGCGCCTCAATTTCGTAGAAGGCGCGGGCCTGCGGGTACCTGACCGAGAGCAGGCGGACGTAGCCCGACCAGAAAAAGGGGAAGGCTTGGGCCAGGGCGGACGGATCGGGGGATTGTCCAGATGTTGTCTGGAGATTTAAGGTTTCTGCGGAATCCGCGGGCCAGCCGATTTCGCAGTGTTAGCGGCTGCGCAGAAGCGCGGGTTTGTGGCTGTCGCTGGCGGTTTTCCACCGCCGGCCCATGGGGGTGTCAGCGGAGGTTGAACCCGACTTGGCTCAGCGCACGGCGCAGGTTCTCGGCGGCGGCGAACATCGC
>JANXRW010000143.1 GCA_025356655.1 Betaproteobacteria bacterium
CATGCGATGAAAACGCCCGAAGAAGAACGAGAGCAAGCCCACGCGGCGTGCCACGGTCGTGGGCCCATAGGAATCTCGTGCGGTGACGACTGCACCGTTCCCCTGGGGACGGAAGAAGCCCTCGAGATCTTCCGTCGCACCTGTTTCATCGTGACGTCTAAAAAGACCAACGACGAGGAGCCGAGTCGATGAGCAAGAAGCAGGTCACGTTCACCAGCCAGCCCATGGTGTGGTTCGACATCCGGGGCGCAGTCGACAATCGACCCTCGGAGTACCCGCGCGTTCGTCTCGACGACAAGAACGTCATACAGAACTTCATGAAGTGGCTCTGCGATCAGACGTTCTTCCCCGCGCGCATGCAGATGACGGGCGGCGGCCAGTGGCTCGGGGCCTTCTGGCCCGAGGACGCGGAGACCGTGAAGAAGTACCTCGAGGAGCACGGCGCAGGCCTCGTCACCAGGCATCCGGGGCGCAAGCCATGAAGGTCGTGATCAGCTACTTCAAGCCGAGCGGCAAGTGGTACACGGACGACGAGGACGTCGACTGGCCTCGTGATCCCCTTCACTACTCGGGATGGGCGACGCTCCAGAGCCTGCACCGCATCAAGACGATGTTCGCGGTGTGCATGGAGAACCCTCTGGGCTTCCCCCAGTTCAGCAAGCCGCGCGAGGCTGAGACGTGAACCTCCATCAGCGCATCGCACACGTCCTGGGCTGGACGCTGGCCGAGACCCAGGGCTTCAGCCTACAGGCGCTGCGCGACGTTGTGCGGCCGGTGAGTCCGAAACTCGCGAATGAGATCGGTTTGGCGATCTCCTGCGTCATAACTGTCACAGGTAAGGGCGCTAGATGAACACCGAGAGCATAAAGGTCGAGTCGATCCGAATCGACGGTGGAACGCAAATTCGATCTCATCTCGATTCTGCTCGAGTGACGTCGTACACAGCGAATTACGTATCGGGGGTGACGATGCCTTTCCCGACCGTCTTCTTCGACGGCGCGGAGTACTGGCTCGCCGACGGATTTCATCGCGTCGCCGCGATCAAGGCGGTAGGGTGGATCGATCTCAGTGCGGACGTGCGTGCCGGTACGCGGCGTGACGCAATCCTATTTGCCGTCGGTGCGAACGAGGAGCACGGGGTGCCGCGCACGAACGAGGACAAGCGCCGCGCGGTTGAGACCTTGTTGCGTGATGAGGAGTGGGTGCAGTGGAGCGATAGGAAGATCGCCGAGGTATGTAGGGTCGGGCATCCACTCGTGGCGAGCGTCCGCGCATCCGTCACTGGAATTTCTTCCAGTGAGCAACCTCGCGGAATCATTGAACCGCGCAAGTACGTCACCAGGCATGGGACGCCAGCCGTGATGAACACGAAGAACATCGGGAAGACGCCGAAGTGCACGGATTGTGGCGAAAGCGACGCAGCGAAATTCTACACACATCCGAAGAACCCGAGTGGGTACCAGCGTCGGTGCAAACAATGTGACAACGCCAAGCGTATGGAAAACGCTCGCCGAAATAATACGGGGGTTGAGACACCGAAAAGCAGCGAGCGTCTGGCTATCGACGAAAACAAGGAGACAGTTCGACGACTAACCGAAGAAGGTTGTACTACGAGCGACATCGTTGAGCGTACCGGGCTGAAAAAGCCCTTCGTGCATCACGTGAGGCAGGAGATTCGTGGCCCAAAGAGAGTGCTCGTCGGCGCCATTCAGGATGCTGAGGTGATCGCACACTCGTGGACTAGTTGGTCCACCCGTTTCGATCCTCGCTGGGCAAGCGCGCCGACAGATGACAAAGACGCGTTGATCTCAGCACTCGCGAAATGTCGAACTGCGGCAACAAAGATTATCAAGCTACTGAAGAGTGAAAGCGAAGGAGAGAACAAATGAAGTTCATCAAGATCAAGCCCTCTGACACGTCTGTCGACCACCGATTCCAGCGAGACCTGGAAATGTCCCGCGCGGAGGCAATGGCGCTCGCGTACGATTCAACCCTGTTCGGCGTTCCAGTCGTCTCGAAGCGACCGGATGGATCCTACTTCATCATCGATGGGCAGCATCGCATCGCTGCGAACATCAAGCACGGCCTCGGTGATGTTCCTGTGATGATGGAGGTTCACGAGGGCTTGTCAGAAGAGGAAGAGGCTGAACTGTTCCACCGTCTCAACAAGACACGTAAGGGGGTAAGGGCCCTCTCTCAGTTCAAGACTCGTATCTTTTACAAAGAGCCAATTGCGAAAGACATCGAGGCCACACTGAAGCGGGTCGGTTGCAAGGTCACCACGAGCCCACAGCAAAACGGGGTGATGGCCGTCACAGCTATCGAGGCGGCTTACCACAAGGGGACCCTCGAGAGGGTCATGAAGGCACTGGCGTCGTGGCTTGATGGCGATCCGTCCGCGTTTGATGGAAAGCTGATCTCAGCGGTGAGTGCATTCTTCATGGCATGTACCGATGCCGACCCCGAACACCTCGCATCGCGTCTCGAATATTACGCCCCGAAGAAGCTGATGGCTCTTCTTCGTCGGGAGTCGCAGATCACGGCAAGCAGTCGGGCTGAGGCGGCGAGACTTGTTCTGATCGATATCTACAACCGCCGAACGGTGCGAACCAAGCGAGTGGCGTAAGAAAGAATCCCATGCCCATCATGACCAAGATCGGTGCGATGAAGATCGTTGACTACATAAGCTGGAAGAAAGCGATCAAGCTCGCGATGAAAGAGGCCGCTGGCCGAGTCGGTGATGCGGCCGAGGCTCTCGGCGTCAGCGAGCGCCAGTTGTTCCGCTGGCTGGCGACCGACGAGCTGAAGTCCACGCCCCGCGCCGAATACGGGTTGCCTCGCGACGGCAAGCGGGGGAAGCGCGCTCGACCCAAGGTCGAGGCCAAGGTCATTCCCAGCCGTAGGCGGCGCGCGTCATGAGCGTGGCGCTCGAGGCCATGGCCTTGCGCTGGTGCAAGAAGGGTGACAGAGCGCGTAGGCATACAGACACCGTCAAGTCCCTCATCACGGTTCTCGAGGAGGCGTTCTCCATGGGTGAGGCGTGGGGTATGCAGACCACGACGCCCACACCACTCGCTCCGCGGCCTGACAACGCACTCACCGAGATGCCTGCGCCTCCGAGCGAAGTGTCGATGGCCGTGAGGCTCGCACGCTTCGAGGCATTCGGCGAGGCCGCGGCAATCGCGAGCGACATGATCGGTCCGCCGGACGACGGCGAGGACACGATGCGTGAGCGCATCAGCGAAGTCGCCCACCACATCGAGCAGGGCATCCTCGAGCTGAGGTCCGCGGCCAAGCCCCTTGTGCCCGAGCCTGCGGACGTCGAGCGCGACGCGGTCGTCGCCTTCCTGGTCAACCGCAGCGAGTGGCTGAAGCGAGAGCTGCGCAACGGCGGTACTTGTCACATCGAGGAGCAGCAGGCTCGCGCCATCGCCGACATGATCCAAAAGAACCGGCATCGTGGTGTGAGGCGGACGCAGAGTGGTCGTGTCGAATGAATGACGCTCTCGTTGTCGAGTTGTGCGAGCGTTCACCTACGACGAAGGAAACCAAGCCTATGAACGACGACGACGAGCGAGAGGTGCTTCATGCGATTCGCAACAACCCCGGCATTCACGTCAACGATCTCGTGAAGCACACTGCGCTATCGCAGTCTCGCATCTACAAGGCGTTCATCCAGCTCGAGAAGCAGCAGCTCATCGAACGCAATTGGGAGATGTGCGTGACGGCCTCGGACTGAGGGGCCCCTCGAGCCTTGGTTTTGGTCCGGGCTCGAGGGGCTGGGATTTCCTCAGCGATGGACTAGACCCGGCATTGCAACCTGGCCTGTCATGAAGCTGATGATCACGAGGATGACGATCAGGCAGAGGATGGCCGTGGCCACCTGTGGAAACGGACTGGGAAACGGCAACTGGCGAATGGCGTAGAGCGCGAGGCTGAACACCAGACCAAGGACCAAGACCCACACGAGAAGTGCAACGAGGAATGTCATGGGCTCGACACTATCATCGGGGGGCCCCATGAGCCCTGGTTTTGACTTGAAAACGAGAGGCTGTGATTTCTTACGGGGGGTCCCATGAGCCCTGGTTTTTGATTCCAGGCGAGAGGCTGTGATTTCTGGGCCTTGTCCCCGGCTCACTCCAGCCCCGCCACGGCCTCCGCCGGCCGGGATCGAAGCCAAGGGGCCTGGCGGCGGCCCGACGCGTCCTGAGGCATCCTCGAGCCACGGCCGGATGTTGGCCCAGCGGGCTCGAGGATGCCAGCCACCCCGTGTCAAATCGATTTGACACCGAACCACGTTCGTCAAACCTGGAAGAGAAAATTAGGAGGTTCGGTGGCCATCCTGGTTTCCACGCGCCAGGCCCTCGAGCGATCCGAATTTTTTTCAGGTAATTTATTCACGCGAGCGCCCGGGGCCTTTGTGCTCGTTTTGATCGACAGGCGATTTTCCTACGCGGGCGGGCGGCTGGCCTCGAGGGCCGAGATCCCGTTTTTGAGAAATCTGTGCCAAATCGTTGGCATCGGGATTGCTACGCGGGCACGCGCTCGGTCTCATCATCGCGCGGGCGATCGCGCGGGAGAATAGATCGCTAGGCGATACTCCCGTCGTCCGTCGACCCCCCCTTAGCGCTGGAGTCCAGGTCCAGGGCTGTAGTTTGGAGCTTGCTTCACCCGTCAGCCAGAAAAAAACATTCGGGGATAAGAGCTTATAAGCCTTAGCTTTTTGCAGCCCCTAGGCGTGAGCTTATAAAAAAAGATTGCACGTATGTCAGACCTATGATTATATCTGGCCCATGCACTCGATTGCTCTCGCACTAGCACTCTTCCCGATTATCTCGGGGTGTCTCGCTTTCGGCGTCGCGCTCATCCTCGCGACAATCCGTGTCAGGATCGCGGAGAGCGCCGAATACTCACCCGATGCCACGGACGGCGAGCAATGGTGCGAGGCCCTGATCGTGGATCTGGAATGGCTGGACATGGCGCAAGCTGCAGTCGAATACGAAGAGGCGTCTACGGCATACCGCGCCGTTACCCTGCTCTCTGTCCAGGCGCTTACCCGGACTACGGCGCGCCCTGGTACCGCCACGGCAAACGCCGAGCGCGCGATCGTCATGGCGCAAGCGCGCATTGTCGCTCGGGTACATGAGACGCAACGTACTACGGCCTCGGGAGTCTCGCACGTCCCTGGACGCAAGCTTATAAGCGAGGCGCATGCCGCATGCGAGGCCCTGCAACTGGTGTTCGGATTTCTCGAAAAAAACACTGCAGCCTAGAAAGAAAAACTATGAGTGCAAAACGATATTCCGGGGTCGTCACAATCCTTTTGACCTACGTGGACCACGATCCCAAGGTACCCGAGCAATTTCCGAATGGGTTTTATCGTTGTCGCCTTTCCCGTGGTGTGCGCCGCGAATGGTCCACGGCTTTTATCGTGGGCGCTCCTCGCGTGCTTTCGCATGCGGTCGATTCGAGCAAGGCATACGACGGCGCGGCACATGCGGCGCTCGCGTTCGCCGACGCCGATAACGCCAAATGGGGCGAGGCTGCAGCCTACGCGATCGATGGCACCACGTACCACGTGGGCCGCTCGCCTAGCGCCGCGTGGCCCAAGGATCCCGCGATCCACTTGCAACCCACATGCGATGAATGCGGTATGCACCCCTGCAGGCCTCGCATGCGTTCATGTGGTCGCGGCACGTGTCTTTCTTCCGCGCTCGTGAAAGCCAAAGCGATCGCAGGCGAAACATCAACATGCAAGCACGGGCCTCAGGCCGTAACCACGTGCGGCGCATGCGGCCGATCGTGGTGCGATGCTTGCGATCCTACACCCACGGCGCAGTGCCATTATTGCCACGGACGCGGCTACACAATCGCACTCCGTGAGACTCCGACGACCATGTGGAAAGCGTCGACCTTCACACCCGCAATTCGCGATCGTGCGACCGTGGCCCACGAAAAAGAGAAAGCCGCAGAGGCCGCAACACTTCTAGATGGTACGCCGCAAGTCCTCGCTTCTAGTTCACACTTCATTTTCGCCATTGTTGGCGATCGGAAAGTCAAGCCATGATCGCACGCGGTCTATTGCGACACCGTTTCCACGGGTCATATACTGCGGTGCTCGTTCTCGCATTCGAGATTCACGAGGCTGCTATAGCCGGGCTTGCAATCGTGGGCGCTCCATTTGCATTGTCTAGCGATCCGCGCGCGATCGTCGGGGTACTTACCTCGGACATGTTGGACGCCTTCAAGGCGGCGCATGCCGCACGTATCACGATCGACCCATGCAACTATCGCCACTGCCATCCAAGGGCGAAAGGCACTAGCGGACCGTGCAAGGGTCGCGCGATTGACGCGCTAACCCATTCAATCGACGTAGGACCCGCGTTTACGTTCGATGCG
>JANXRW010000165.1 GCA_025356655.1 Betaproteobacteria bacterium
TGGCGCCGCCGGGGAGTTCGGCAACGCCTCGGTGCTGGTGGTGTGCCACGAACCCCTGGTGCCGCCGCTGATGGCGGAACTGAAGCCGTTGCTGAAGCGCTTCGGCGGCATGTGCCTGGTGAGCGATGCGATGTGGTTGAAGCATTGAGGCCCGAGCTGGGGTGCCATCGCACGGCCCCGCAGCTTGCATCTCAAGCTTGCGACTCTTGCGTACACCGGCACGCTACGGCGCGTAGTTCGGGTGTCGACGCCTGCCCCGATGCAATGGGGGATTACAACCCAGCCCACCCAAGTTAAGCCCGAGCGATCAAGTCCACACGGAACTGTGCCGATACACCAGCTTGAGGTCGTTTCCATCCCAACGAAAGGCTTATCCCATGAACCTGCAGACGGCCGCCCAACCGAGCGCGGGATCCGCGCCGCTCGCAGCGGTCGCGACGACGCGGCGTGATCACCCTTATGCCCGAGCAACTGCGCCCGGTGCCCGAGTTCAATTCGGCCATTGCCAGCGACCACCTGCTGGCCATCGGCGCGATCGACCAGCGCATGCTGATCTTGGTCGATATCGAAAAACTCATGACCAGCGCCGAGATGGGTCTGGTCGAGGAAACCCCGCAGTAATCCGTCTCATCACGACCCTAAAAGGGTAATAAACATGAATAACCTGAAGATTTCAACCCGGCTGATGATGCTGATTGGCGTCCTTTCGGCACTGCTGGTCGCTATCGGAAGTCTGGGTCTGTTCGGCATCGGCGAATCCAACGACGCGCTGAAAACGGTCTATGAGGACCGCACGGTACCGATGGGGCAGCTTGCCGAAACTCAGCGCCTGCAGCAACGCGATCAGCTGGCCATCGCGAATTCGCTCAACGATCCGACTCCCGACATGATCAGCAGGAACACCGCCGAGATCGACGCCAACATTGCAGCGATTGGCAAGCTCTGGGATGCCTACATGGCCACCATCCTGACGACGGAGGAGGAGAAGCTGGCCAGGCGCTACGCCGAGGACTGGAAGAAGTTCGTCGCCGAAGGCCTGAAGCCCGCAGTGGCGGCATTGCGCGGGAACCATCTGGAGCAGGCCCGACGCCTGGCGGTGGAAGCGATTCCTCCGCTTTACACGCCTGCGGCGAAGGGCATCGCAGCCCTGCTGCAATTGCAGATCGACGTGGCGAAGTTTGAGTACGAGGCCGCAGTGTCGCGCCACCACACGATCCTGGTCGTGTCGATCGCGGCAATCGTGGCGGGACTCTCGTTTGCGGTGCTGTTCGGCTTGTTCCTGATTCGTGGCATTTCCCGCTCGCTCGGTCACGCGGTGGCCTTTTCCAATGCCGTGGCCCAAGGCGACCTGACCCAGATCATCCATGCTGAAGGTAATGACGAAGTCGCGCACTTGCTGCAAGCGCTTGCAGCGATGCAGAACAGCCTGATCAAGGTCCTCGGTGGGGTGCGCAGCAACGCCGAGGGTGTGGCCACCGCCTCGGCCCAGATTGCGCAGGGCAATCAAGACCTGAGCCAGCGCACTGAGGTGCAAGCCAGCGTGCTGGAAGAAACCGCCGCCTCGATGGAGCAGATCAACGTGACCGTCAAGCAAAACGCCGACAACGCCGAGCAGGCGAATCAGCTCGCGCTCGGTGCTTCGACGGTCGCGATCAAGGGCGGCGAAGTGGTCGGACGGGTCATCGAGACCATGAAGGGCATCAACGACAGCAGCAAGAAGATAGCCGACATCATTTCGGTGATCGACGGCATCGCGTTCCAGACCAACATCCTGGCGCTGAACGCCGCCGTTGAAGCCGCACGGGCCGGTGAACAGGGGCGCGGCTTTGCGGTCGTCGCTTCCGAAGTGCGCAGCCTGGCCGGCCGTTCGGCTGACGCGGCCAAGGAGATCAAGGGCCTGATCACCGCCAGCGTCGAGCGGGTCGAACAGGGCACGGCGCTAGTGGGTCAGGCGGGGGTCACGATGACCGAGGTGGTCAGCAGCATCCGTCGCGTCACCGACATCATGGGCGAGATCAGCGCCGCCAGCACCGAGCAAAGCGCCGGTGTGGCACAGGTGGACGACGCGATCACGCAGATGGACCAGGGGACGCAACAAAATTCAGCACTGGTGGAAGAAATGGCCGCTGCGGCCGAAAGCCTCAAGGGCCAGGCGCAGCAGCTGGCGCAGGCAGTCAGCGTATTCAAGCTTGACCGCCGCACCGCGCCTTTGTCGGTGGCGCGGGTCGCCCCATTGCCCAGGAGTTTCCCGAGCAACGAGCGCCGCGGCCCGAACCGCAGCAAGAACGTGGTGCGGCTGGGTGCCAAGAGCGCGCCCCATGTGCCCGCGCTCAGCGCCAAGGCCGCGTCGCGCAAGACCGGCACCGACGACGAGTGGGCGAGCTTCTGAATATCAACGCCACTCAGCCGCCACTACGGTTGCGAACTGAAAAGCGCTTGTGTAGCCTGTCGCTTTTGGCTACGCGCATGGCTACAAAGCTCTCCCTTGATCCGGAACTGATCGAACGCGCCTTCGAACTCAGTGGCGAGCGCACCAGGAAAGCAGCCGTCACCTTGGCGTTGCAAGAGTTTGTTGCGCGCCGAAGCCAGAAGCGCTTGGCCGAGCTGATGGGCAAGCTCGAATGGATCACAGCGTTCGACTACAAGGCGTAACGATCCCGGAGATGAAGGCCCTATCGCTGCCAGCGTCTGGTCATTCGCTGTTCGGCACGACCAAGTGTGGCTCTGCTGCCAATCGACGCGAACTTCCTGCGCGCCGGTTCCCGATGCACGTTGACGGGCTCGAGGCAATCCGTTTTCGGCACTGAATCATCCCCAAGCTTGCGATGAAGAAAACGTTGCCTATCTCTTGATCCCACCTTCGATGGAAAAAGTCCGCATCTCGAAACTCATGTCGGAGCAGGGCCTGTGCTCGCGGCGCGAAGCCGACAGCTACATCGAACGCGGCTGGGTGCTGGTGGACGGGCAGCCGGTCACGGCGCTGGGCACGAAGATCTTTCCCAACCAGCGCATCACGCTGGCGCCTGCCGCGCAAAACCACCAGCGCGCTCGCGTCACCATCATCCTGAACAAGCCGATCGGCTTTGTATCCGCGCAAGCCGAAGAGGGCCACACGCCGGCGGTGACGCTGATCAAGGCTGCAACGCGCTGGAAGGCGGATCAGCATCCGGTGACTTTCAGCCCCGCCGACCTGATGGGCCTCGCGCCCGCTGGTCGGCTCGACATCGACTCGACCGGAATACTCGTGCTGACCCAGGATGGCCGCGTCGCGCGGCAACTGGTGGGCGACGACTCCGATGTCGAGAAGGAATACCTGGTGCGCGTGACCGGCAAGCTCAAGCCCGGCGGGATGGCGCTGCTCAATCACGGCTTGCATCTCGATGGCGTGCAATTGCGCCGGGCCCAGGTGGGGTGGCTCAATCAGGATCAGTTGCGCTTCGTACTGCGCGAAGGCCGCAAGCGGCAGATTCGCCGTATGTGCGAGCTGGTCGGCCTCGATGTGACCGGGCTGAAGCGCATCCGCATCGGCAAGGTGAAGCTGGGCGATCTGCCGCAGGGGCAGTGGCGCTATCTCGCGACGGGTGAGGGGTTCTGAGCGGCACTGTGAGGCACCTGGCGAGGGGCCCCCGCAGGGGGATCGACAGTCAGCCGAACGGTGCCGGCCGCCGATCAAGACAAGGCGGGAACATCCGCGGTGGTATTGAGGCGGCGCCGTGATCGTCTCCGCAAAGCCGGCGACGGAGGCCGTCGTCGATGAGACTCGGCGCTGGCTCGAGCGGGCCGTGATCGGCCTGAACCTGTGCCCGTTCGCGAACGCCGTGCACGTGGGCGGACGTATCCGCTGGGCGGTGAGCGATGCGCGCGACGAGCGTGCGTTGCGCGACGACCTGGTGGGTGAACTGGAGTCACTCGTTGCCGCCGACGAAGCGAAGACCGAAACCACCTTGCTGATCCATCCGCAGGCGCTGCTCGACTTTGGCGAGTACAACGACTTTCTCGACCTCGCCGACGAAGCACTCGCCGAGCTGGCCTTGACCGATGTCATCCAGGTCGCGAGCTTCCACCCCGACTATCAGTTCGGGGGAACGGACCCGGACGACATCGAGAACTGCACCAACCGCTCGCCGTATCCGATGCTGCACCTGCTGCGGCAGTCGAGCGTGGAGCGGGCGGTTTCGTCGATGCCGGATACCAATCGAATCTTCGAGAAGAACATCGAGACGATGGAGAAGCTGGGGTGGGAGGGGTGGCGGCGGGTGCTGGGGCAGGGTTGAAACCGACAGTCAGTCAGTCAGGCACCTGAACCGGATACGCGGGAGATGCGTGGGGGCAAACCCGTGGCGCGTCTGGTTCCGGTAACACCGGCCTTCAACCGCGTTCGAGCCAGGCAAGCGGTGGCCAACATCGTCGATCGCAGCAAAGGCGTCACGCTTGGCGGACTCGATCTGAAGGATCTCGTCGATGAGGGTCGCCGGTGAGCTTGGTGGTCGACCGCTCGATGGCTCTGGCGTGGTGTTTCGAAGATGAACGTACGGATCACGCGACCGCCGTGCGCCGCCAGGTTGCAGAACAAGGTGCCCTTGTCTCCTCCCCGTGGCATCTGATTGACCCGCGCAGTGCCTCACCCCTTCCTGAAACTCGTCTCCCCGGGCCGCCCCGGTAAGTCCAATGCCGCCGTCGCCGCCGGGGTCCGCGCAATCACCTTGCCGCGCCGGATCACCGCCAGCCGCGTCGCCCGCAACCGGATCGCCTCCACCGGATCGCGCGCCTGCAGCAGCACGAGGTCGGCATTGCAGCCGGCGGCGATGCCATAGCCTTCGAGGCCGAGAATGGCGGCAGGTATTGTAGTCACCGCATCGAAGCACGCGCGCATACCCGCCTGGCTGGTCATCTGTGCCACGTGCAGGCCCATGTGCGCCACTTCCAGCATGTCGCCCGAGCCCAGGCTGTACCACGGGTCCATCACGCAGTCGTGGCCGAAGGCGACGGGCACGCCCGCTGCCAGCAACTCGGGCACGCGGGTCATGCCGCGGCGCTTCGGGTAGGTGTCGTGGCGGCCCTGGATGGTGATGTTGATGAGCGGGTTCGCCACCGCGCTCACGCCGGCCTCGGCAATGAGCGGGATCAGCTTCGAGACGTAGTAGTTGTCCATGGAATGCATGGACGTGAGATGCGAGCCGGTGACGCGGCCTTGCAGGCCCAGTCGCTGGGTGTGGAACGCGAGCGTCTCGATGTGACGCGACAGCGGGTCGTCGGTTTCGTCGCAGTGCATGTCCACGCGCAGGCCGCGCTCGGCGGCGAGTTCGCACAGCAGTTGCACGCTCAGGGCGCCGTCGGCCATGGTGCGTTCGAAATGCGGGATGCCGCCGACGACATCCACCCCCAGGTCGAGTGCGCGGCGCAGGTTGTCCATGGCGCCCGGTGAGCGCAGCACGCCGTCCTGCGGGAAGGCCACCAGTTGCAGGTCGAGATAGCCGGCGACACGGCGCTTCACGTCGAGCAGCGCCGCGACGGCGAGCAATCGTGGATCGCAGATGTCGACGTGGGTGCGGATTGCGAGCAAGCCTTTGGCCACCGCCCAGTCGCAATAGGTGAGTGCGCGTTGCACCAGGGCGTCGGCGGTGAGCTGCGGTTTGAGTTCGCCCCACAGCGCGATGCCTTCGAGCAGGGTGCCGCTCTGGTTCACGCGCGGCAGGCCGTAGGAGAGCGTCGCATCCATGTGGAAATGCGCATCGACGAACGGTGGTATCACCAGTTGGTCGGCGGCGTCGATGGTCGAGTGCGCGGGGCCGGCGATGTGCGGCGCCACCTCGACGATGCGTCCATCGCGGATGGCGATGTCGACATCGCTGCGGCCATCGGGCAGATTGGCGTGGGTGACGAGCAGGTCGAGCATGGCGGGTTACCTTTCGCCCTTGCGATAGGGCTTCATGAGCGCCTGCGGATAGCTGGCCTTGCGGGCCACCAGCGCGAGCGCGAGGATCGACAGCACGTAGGGCAGCATCAGGTATACCTGATAGGGCAGGGCGGCGCCGCTGCTTTGC
>JANXRW010000051.1 GCA_025356655.1 Betaproteobacteria bacterium
GTCCGCTGATCTGGCCACGGATCACCGAAGAGGAACAGGACTCCTTAGACGCCACCTGCCGCAAGCTCTACAAGTACCTACACTCCACTTCAGCACCTGCTCTATAGCCCCAAAACCACCCACAGATTCCGCCGAGGAGCCAGAACTTTCAAGTAGGATGCCTTCGCGCCGACGAGATTACGCAGTGCTAGGGTGAAGTCCGTATGCCGCTCCGGGTCCTCCGGGTCGTTTCGCAGCAGAACCGGCTTCGAGAGTAGACACGAATCCAAGTTGGGGATATTTTTTTGTCGATCGGAAGGTCACAGGCTTTGTTTCTGTTGATGGCGGGTGGAAGTTGAATGGTCTTGACGAAGAGCGAGAGCAGCAACTCGTGGTCGTGGGCATTCCACTTGTTCGCGACAAAAGATGGTGAGATGGGTTGCATCAGCACGAGCGCAGGGCCCGCGCCGGTGAGTGCGGAAACGGTGAAGCTTGGGCTGGAGGTGCCATTGATCTGCGGGCTCAGGGCCAGGGCGGTGCCCTCGGTGAACGTTTGAGATCCGCCGACCTGTCCCTGAAGGGATAAACTTCCTGCGTAGCTCTGTAGCCAGGTAAAAACCAGGGGTGCGTGGTCCCTAGCATTGAGGACGTTAGGCACTAGATCCGCGTTGTTGAGGTCCGCCAGCATGGTAGCGGCGAGTTTGGCTTCCTTGCCCACGAGGGCGGGACTGGCTGCGCAACCGGTCGAGGCCAAGCTCAGGCTGATGATGATCCAAGCGGCACTTCTCTAGGAAGTCTCTCCCTCATTGGGTAAAAAATGTTCGACGATATCCCTTTGGCATGGCCGGTCCCTTTGGCATCGCCGGCCTAGGGGCCCATCGTTGCGAGGGTAGCCGCAGGCAATGAAGAGCTCAAGATGCGCCAGCGGAGGTGCCGGCCCGGCGCTGGGCCGTGGCTAGAAGCTGTGCGTAGGCGGCTTAGGGTCCAGCCCCGGAGTGGTGCTTGGGCGCTGGGCTTTGACGTCGATCTTGACCCGCGTCGCGGCGGCAGCTTTTCGGTTGTCAAAGACCACGTAGTAGTCGGCGCTGACGGGGATCGTCACGACGAAGCTCAGCCGTTGCTCGACGGTCGCCGAGAACAGGGACTCGCGGGTGTCTGGGTAGCGGCGCAGGTCCGCTCCGCCCAGGACGCTCACGGTGAAGGGCTGGCTGCACTCCAAGGTAATGGAGACGACGACGCCGCGCGGGAGGTTTTTCAGTCTCAGGCTCTTGTGGATTCCGGGCGGCAAATCCACGGTCATTTGCGCTTCCGCGGCAAGCGCGAGAGCGGGCAGCGCTGAAAACAGGGTACAGACTAGCGCCAGGAGGCTGCGCTTCACCGCAGGAAACGGACCCGGCACTTGGCTCCGGCGGGGATCGCGTGGTTGGGATTGCGAAGTTCCAGCCGCACACCGAAGGTGCCGCTGGCGGCGTCGATGACACGGTCCACGACCACCACCTTCGCGCTATAACGCCCGACCGGCGTCTCCGGCATCACCTCGGCCAGGTCACCGCGGCGCACATGTCCGTAAAGACTTGCCGGTAGCACCACCTCCACGTTGAGCGGATCGATTTCCGCCAGCTTGAGGATGGGCTCCTTGGTGTTGCTGTTGGTGAGTTCTCCGGGCTTGAGCAGTCGTTCCACAACGACACCGTCGACCGGGCTGCGGATCACCCGCATGCGCAGTTGCTCCTCGGCGCGGGTCACCTCCAGCAGGGCCTGGCGCTGGTTCTCCTTGGCGATCGCCAATTCGGCTTCCGCCAAGCGGCGCTCGGTGCGAGCTTCCTCCAGGGCACTGGGTGACACGAAATGCTCGCGTGCGAGTTCGGCCTGGCGCTCCTCCTTGTGACGAGCGAATTCCACCCGTGCCTCGGCCGACACCACCGGGCCTTTCACCTCCGTGCGGAAACGGGCGATTTCCAGGTTGGCGCGCTCAACGCCGGACTCCAAGGTGACGAGCACCTGCCCTTTCTTGATCGGGTCTCCTCGGTCCACGGTAACCGATTCGATCAGCCCTTCGACGGGGCTTCGGATGTCGATGATCTGGCGAGCCTCGATGATGCCTTCGTGCTCGGCCGCCCACGCGGGGGAGCCGAGCAGGCAACTCAGGAGCAGCAGGTGGCCGAGCCAGTGTAGGGGCTTGGGCATTGGGGGGATGATTGCCTGGAGGACGGAAGGGATGGCCGGATTGTACGCCACCGGCTCCCGGTTGGCGCCGGGTTGGGTAGCACCAGTGCCCTGATGGCGATGTGTTATAACTACAGCTCCGCTGGCGCGGATCAGGAGCCGTGCCTGCGACGTACCAACAATTGCCGGGGTCTGCGTTGCTTCGCCGTCGAGAAAAGCGAGTAGGTTCGCTTGACGTAATTGGCGACGCCGGAGAGGCCTTTAAGGTAGGTGTCCAGTTCGGGTGTGAGCTCCGCGTCCACCAAGCGCACCTGGCGAGCGGCGTCGGGCGTCTCGAAGCGAACGTAAAACCAAGGCTCGCCGCGCTCCAGTACCAACTCCTTGCTCGTGTCGTACCACTCGAAGGCCCACATGAGTTGCCGTGGCCAGATATGAATAGGGATGCGGCCGCCGATCAGCACCCCCGGCAGGGGAGGATCCCGATAGTGGATGAAGGGTGGCATCTGCGACAAATAGACCGGTTCGTCGGCCACGAAAACATAGGGCGTGTAGATCTGCACAATGGGCCGCTTCGGATGACGCCACTCCCTGGGCGAAATAAGCGTTACGGTCTGCCCCATGTGCTTGGGGCGCATGGCCGAATGGTCGCCCGCCACGTTGACCAGTACCGGCTTGCCCTCGTCGACGCGAAAGCGCAATTGAAGGTCGAAGGGGCAGGGCACTTCCCAGAGTCTTGCCTCGTGATCCAGCACCGCTGGGCAATAGGCCACGGACTTGGCATGGGTCGGGTCGGCATCCTGACGGCTGATATCCCGCGGGCGCTCCCAGATGAAACCCGCACTCTCGGTCTGCAGCAGCCAACCCACGTCCACCACGCGGCGTTCCGGGATTTTTGCGCGCAAGCGCCTGAACCAGTCCAACACGCGTCTTCTCCTCGAGGCCCAGGCCACAGACCGAGGGGGCGACCTAGGGATGCACGCATGGTGCCACGGCGCGCACGGTGCTGCCAGTGAGCGATGCCGCTGGCCCCCATGCCGTTGACCTCTGCGTTGGCATCGACTATTCCGGTGCAGATACCCCGCAGACCCCGCTCAGTGGGCTGCGGGCTTACGCGTGTACGCCCGGCGGCGAACCCGCCGCGCTGACGCCCGAGGGCGTGCCGCCGGGCCGCTCGGCCCATTGGACGCGCGAAGGGCTCGCCCACCGGTTGCTTCAGTACCTCTCGGGTGGCAGCCGCCTGCTCGTGGGCATCGACCACGGCTTCTCGTTCCCGGAGAGCTACTTCGAGCGCTATCAACTTGAGACCTGGGACCAGTTCCTGGGGGACTTTAGCGAGCACTGGCCCACCCACCTGCCGGGTTGCACGGTGGAGTCGCTGCGCGATGGGCGTTGGTGGAAAACCCATCCACAGCCGCCCCGAGCCCGCATCGGCGATTCCAGCGAGTGGCGCCTGTGCGAGCGTTGGTCCTCCTCGGCGAAGAGCGTGTTTCATTTCGATGCGCAGGGCTCGGTGGCCAAGTCCACCCACGCCGGGCTCCCCTGGCTGCGCTTCTTGCGCCAGCAGGCGGGCCCGGCCTTGCACCTGTGGCCTTTCGACGGATGGGAGATCCCCCCGCAGGCGTCGATGATCTGTGAGGTGTATCCCTCCATCTTTCGCAACCGCTACCCTCGCCAGGAACGCAGCCCCGATCAGCAGGACGCCTATGCCGTGGCGCGTTGGTTAGGCGAGATCTGCCAGCGGGGCGCGCTGGAGCGCTACCTGTCGCCTCCGCTGTCCGTGGCGGAGCGTCAAGTGGCCGGGCGTGAAGGCTGGATCCTGGGGATCGGCTGAGCGCTGCGCACGTTCGCCCGAGGACAGGGGCGGGGGCGAGCGGGCACGCAGCGTGTCGTGGCAGAATTCCTTTGGGCACTTCGCCGCTGTCGCTCAGGCGGGCGGCATAACGGGCCGGCCTTCGGCAGGAGGGTATGCATGAGCGGAATTGCCTGGCAGTGGTTTGCCCTTGGCTCGGCCTTCTTCGCGGGGCTCACGGCGATCTTCGGCAAGGTGGGCGTGACCGGGATGAATGCCAATCTCGCGACGCTGATCCGTACGGTGGTGATTCTTGCGCTAACCGCGCTCATCGTCACGGCGCGCGCTGAATGGCGTTGGACCGGTACCGGCGGTGGCCTGGCCCTGGGCGCCCTGTTGCTGTCGGGCGTGGCCACTGGGCTTTCCTGGCTGTGTTATTACCGCGCGCTGCAATTGGCGCCGGCCTCCCTCGTGGCCCCGCTAGACAAGCTCAGCGTGGTCATCGCCATGATCCTGGCGGTGGCGCTGCTGGGTGAGTCACTGACACCTCGACTGGTGGCGGGCGGCGCGCTCGTTACCCTGGGCGTGTTGGTGCTGGCCTGGCCCTGAGGGGCATCAGGCGGCTGGGGCCTGTGGTGCCAGGAGTCGATACATCTCCGTGTGGTCCGGGTTCCCGCCAGCGGCGTCGAGTGCGTCCTCCCAGATCTCCAGGGTGACATCACCCAGCAGTGCGGATACCCCCACCTCGGCAGCCAAATCCATGGCGATGCCCAGGTCCTTCGCCATCAGCGCGAGGGAGAATCCGGAGTTGTATCCGCTGTTCAACATGAACTGCTCCACCTTGTTCTCGGTCGTGTTGTTGCGTCCGGTCGACGCGTTGAGTACACGGGTGATGGTGTGCGGGTCGAGACCGAAGGCCGCGCCGATGTGCAGGGCCTCCACTGCGGCAACCAGACCGGCCGCGGACACGTAGTTGTTTAACGCCTTCATCGCGTGGCCCGAGCCCACGGCGCCCGTGTGGAAGACGGTCGCCCCCATGGTGCGCAGGATCGGCCCCGCCCGCTCCACCTCCTCCGAGGTGCCACCCGCCATGATGGCCAAGCTTCCATCGCGGGCCTTACGCACGCCGCCGGAAACGGGTGCATCCTGCAGGGTGCAGCCCTGCAGCGCTACCTGTTGCGCCAAGTCCCGGGTGCGCACCGGATCGCTGGAACTCATGTCGATGATGCGGCTGCCCCGCTGCAGCTTCGACAGCAGGCCGGCGTCTCCGTCTCCCCCGAGGACGCTGGAGAAGACGGCGTCCGATCCCGGCAGCATGGTGATGGCAAGGTCGGCTTGCAGTGCCGCGTCGGCGGCCGAGGCGCAGGCCGTGGCACCGTGCGCCAGGGCGAATTGCGCTGTGAGCGCCGGGTTGCGGTCATAGACCGCCAGCCGATAGCCGGCGGCGGCGAGGCGCCCCGCCATGGGACCGCCCATCATACCGAGGCCGACAAAGGCGATGCGGGGCATTGAATCACTGCGGCTCATTCGTGTTCCTTGGTATCAGAGGGGTGGACGTGACTGCGCCCAGGGGCGAGCCAATTCGAAGGCGCGTGAGGCTTGCAGGACCCGAAGGTCCTGGAAGCGTCCGCCCACGATCTGTAGGCCCACGGGTAGTCCGGCGGGAGTGAAGCCGCAGGGACAGGTCGCCGCCGGCAGCCAGGTGAGATTGAAGGGGTAGCTGAAGCCCGCCCAGCGCAGCCAGTCCCAGGGGTGCTGCTCCCAGTGCTCGGGGATGAGACGGTCGGCGGCAAAAGCCGCCACGGAGAGCGACGGCGTGAGGAGCAGGTCGTAGTGCTCGAAGAGCGAGAGCACACGCTCGGCATAGCTCAGCCGCTCACCCTGCGCCCGGCAGTAGTCCGCGGCGCTGTAGCCCAGCCCCCGCTCCACCAGGGCGTCCAGCCCCGGGTCGAGCCGATCGCGGTCCTCCCGTCGAAGGTGGCCCAGCATGCCCGCGTAACCCGACGCAAAAAGGCAGTGCTGCATTTCCAGTGGGTTGCCCCAATCGAGCTTGACCTCCTCCACCTGGGCCCCGAACTCCTGGAAAGCCAACGCTGCCCGGTGCACCGGATGGGCGACCTCGGGGTCCACACGCAGATAGCCGAGGTCGGGGCTGTAGGCGACGCGCAGACCGGCGATACCCGCGTCCAGTGACCCCAGGAAATCCGCGGCCGGCGCCTCGAGGCTGGTGAAATCGCGCGCGTCCGGACCGGCCAGGACGTTCAGCATCAATGCCGCGTCAGCCACGGTCCGGGTGATGGGGCCCACGTGAGAGATGAGGCCGTTGTTGGGCATGGGGTGATAGGGTACCCGCCCAAAGGAGGGCTTCAGGCCATAGACGCCACAGAAGGCGGCCGGCATCCGGATCGACCCGGCACCATCGCTGCCCTGGTGCAGCGGAGCGATACCGGCGGCGGCACAGACCGCCGCGCCAGCGCTGGAGCCGCCGGCGTTCATCCCGCGGCGCCAGGGGTTGTGGGTGATGCCGGTGACCGGGCTGTCGCCGTTGCCCTTCCAGCCCAGTTCCGGAACCGTGGTCTTGCCGATGGAGATCGCGCCGGCGGCTGCCAGCCGCTCAACATGCAGGTGGCTCACGGTCGGGACACGATCCTGGTGCAGACGCGAGCCCCCCATGGTCCTCACGCCGCGGGTGAGCGACAGATCCTTCAGTGTGACCGGCAAGCCCTCCAGGGCTCTCGCCTCGCCCGATAGCAGCCTCGCCTCGGCCTGCACCGCGGCATCGAGAGCCGCCTCGAAGGTGGGCGTGCAGATCGGGTTCAGTTCGCCCCCCAGTCGCTCGGCGCGCGCGACGGTGAAGTGCAGGAGTTCCACGGGCGAGAGTTCGCGCCGGCGCATCAGTGCCGCCAGCTCAGTGGCCGGTCGGTAGGCGAGGTCCTCGCTGCCCATCATGCGTTGCCCAAGATCAAGGCACGGGCAGTCGGGCGTCCACCCAGGCACCGCCTTTCTGGCTGCTTTCGAGCACGGCGCTGATGAATTTGACGCCGCGGGCGCCGTCCTCCACCGTGGGCACCAGCAGGCTGTGGGGCGGGCTCGTGCGCTGCTGCCAGCGTGAGCGCAACTGCTGCGCGAAATCAGTGTAGATCTGCGCGAACCCCTCCAGGTAGCCTTCGGGATGTCCCGGGGGTATGCGCGTTGCCGCTGCCGCCGCAGATCCCAGGCCCGGGCCGGCCCGACGAAGCAGGCGCGGCGGTTCGCCGAGCGGGGTGAAGCGCATCTGGTTCGGATTCTCCTGCTCGAAGTCCAGGCCCGCACGGGTTCCGAACAGCCGCACCCGAAGCCCATTCTCGCTGCCCGTGGCAACTTGGCTTGCCCAGAGTAGGCCGCGGGCCCCGCCTTCGTAGCGCAACATCACCTGTACGTGATCATCCAGGCGCCGCCCGGGGATGAAGGTCGTGGCCTCGGCTGCCAGTTCGCGAAGTTCCAGCCCGCTCATGAAGGCGGCCAGGTTGAAAGCATGGGTGCCCAGATCGCCCACGCAGCCGCCAGCGCCGCTGCGCGCAGGGTCGGTGCGCCAGTCGGCCTGCTTGTGGCCCGTGTGCTCCAGGGGCGTGGCTAGCCAATCCTGGGGGTATTCCACCTGGATGACCCGGATCTCGCCCAGTTCGCCAGCGGCCACCATCTCGCGGGCCTGCCGCACCAAGGGGAACCCGGTGTAGTTGTGGGTCAGCGCGAAGAGCAATCCCGATGAGCGGACCTTTTGCACGAGCTCCACCGCCTCCCCCACGGTCGTGGTGAGCGGCTTGTCGCAGATCACATGAATCCCTGCGTCCAGGAAAGCCATGGCAATGGGATGGTGCAGGTGGTTGGGCGTGACAATCGCCACGACATCGATCCCGTCGGCGCGGGCGGCTTCCCGGCGCGCCATCTCCCGGAAGTCGTCGTAGGTGCGCTCCGGCGCGATACCGAGCGCCGCGGCGCTTGAGCGAGCCCGTGCTGGGTCCGCTGACAGCGCTCCGGCCAGGAGTTCGTAATGGCCATCCATGCGCGCCACTAGGCGGTGGACCGCACCGATGAAGGCGCCTGTACCGCCGCCCACCATGCCCAGGCGGATGCGCCGCGCGTCTTTGCCTTCCATGCGCGGTCCTAGCCCAGGCCCAGCATGCGCTGGTTACGCGTCGCATCGGCCCCGCTGGCGGCGAAATCATCAAAGGCCCGATCGGCCACGCGGATGATGTGCGCGTCGATGAAAGCCGCGCCCTCGCGCGCGCCATCCTCCGGGTGCTTGAGGCAGCACTCCCATTCCAGCACCGCCCATCCTGGGAAATCGTACTGCGCGAGTTTCGAGAAAATGGCGCTGAAGTCCACTTGCCCGTCGCCCAGGGAGCGAAACCGGGCGGCACGCTTCACCCAGGGCTGGAAGCCGCCGTAGACGCCCTGCTTACCTGTGGGATTAAATTCGGCATCCTTCACATGAAAAATCTTGATGTGCTGGTGGTAATGGTCGATGTAGGTGAGGTAGTCCAGTTGCTGAAGCAGGAAATGGCTGGGGTCATAGAGCAGATGGCAGCGCGGGTGCCCGTCCACCCGCCCGAGGAACATCTCGAAGGTCTCGCCATCGTGCAGGTCTTCGCCGGGATGGATCTCATAGCAGACATCCACGCCCGCGGCGTCAAAGGCATCGAGCAATGGGCGCCAGCGTCGGGCGAGTTCGTCGAAGGCCGCCTCCACCAAGCCGGCCGGGCGCTGCGGCCAGGGGTAGAGGTAGGGCCAGGCAAGCGCCCCGGAGAAGGTGGCGTGCGCGCAGAGGCCCAGGTTTGCGGAGGCCTTGGCTGCAAGTAGCACCTGCGCGGTGGCCCACTGCTGTCGGGCTTCAGGGCGACCGCGCACCTCGGCCGGAGCGAAACCGTCGAAGGCCAAGTCGTAGGCGGGATGCACTGCCACCAACTGCCCCTGGAGATGAGTGGAGAGCTCGGTGATGGCGAGCCCGTGCTGCTGCAGCCGGCCTTTTATTTCGTCGCAGTAGGTGCGTGAGCTGGCGGCCAGTTCCAGGTTGAACAGCCGGTTGTCCCAGGTGGGTATTTGCACGCCCTTGAACCCCAGGCCGGCGGCCCAAGCGCCGATGGCGTCGAGGCTGTTGAAGGGCGCCGCATCGCTGGCGAACTGAGCGAGGAAGATCCCCGGGCCCTGGATGGTGTTCATGAATAGCTCCCCCCGTCGCTGACTGTTGTTAGGCGCTGCTTTAGTGAGGTTCGGCTCCAAGCGAAGCCGACAGCGTTGCCAAGCAAGATTACGACATTGGCGCGCAGGCCGCCACCGGGCGAAGTCGCCCTATCGCGCATGCGCACAGAGGCTGTGAGGACATCCCTTGCTCGGCATGTTCGGCGGGTCCGCCCACCGAAAAAAATACGGTGTCGCGCGAAATGCCATTGGCGAAGCTCGAGGGCTTGCGCAGCACGCTCGCCGCGCCAGTCGCCGCACTGCGGGAAGCTCGCGCAGACCGGGGGAACAAAGCAGAAGAGGGCTCCGTGGAGCCCTCTTCCTCAGCGCGCAGACCGCAAGCTTAGATGTTGCGCTGGGTCATCTGCTCGGCGATGAACTCCGCCTGGCGGATGGCCAGTGACACGATGGTGAGTGTCGGGTTCTCCGCCGCACCCGTGGTGAACTGGCTGCCATCGCTGATGAACAGGTTCTTGATGTCGTGCGCCTGTCCGTGTTTGTTCACCACGCCGTCGCGGGCATTAGCACTCATGCGGCAGGTGCCTAGGTTGTGCGTGGAAGGGTAGGGCGGGGTGTAGTGCACGCGCTTGGCGCCCACGGCCTCGTACAGAGCGCGCCCGCGGCTGAAGGCGTGCGTGCGCATGGCGATGTCGTTGGGGTGGTCATCGTAGTGCACGTTGGGAACGGGCAGGCCCCACTGGTCACGCTCGCTCGCGTGCAGGCTCACGCGGTTGGTCGCCTGCGGCATGTCCTCGCCCACGATCCACAACCCGGCCATGAAGCGGTAGTTGTCCAGGGCAGAGGCGTATTCCGGACCCCAGGCGCCGGGGTCGAGGAAGGCCGGCATAAAGGGCAGGCCGAGGGAGAGCGTTTCCAGTTCGTAGCCCCCGGCGAAGCCCCGGGAAGTATCGAAGCGGGCCTCCTCGGAGATGATCCCGGCCATGGTGGTTCCGCGGTACATGTGGACGGGTTCGGGCATCTCCGCATAGACCGAGCCGGTGAGGTGGCGTTGATAGTTACGCCCGACCTGTCCGGAGGAGTTGGCCAAGCCGTCCTTGAACCGGCTCGAGGCCGACATCAGCAGCAGGCGTGGGGTCTCGATGGAATTGCCCGCCACGCACACGGCCCGCGCGCGCTGGCGCTGGCGCTTGCCATCGGCGTCGAAGTAGACCACACCGGTGACTTTGCCCGAGGCGTCGTGCTCGATCTGGGCGGCGTGGGCCTGCGTGCGCAGGTCCAGGTTTCCCGTACGCTCGGCGGCGGGCACCTCGGTGTACAGGGTGGACCACTTGGCACCGGACTTGCAGCCCTGGAAGCAGAAACCCAGTTGCAGGCAGGAGGCCCGATCGGCGCGTGGGCGGCTGTTGATGGCCATGTGACCAGTGGAGGCAGAGTAGCCGACTTTCTTGGCGCCGTTGTAGAACACCTTGAAGTTGTTGTTGCCCGGCAGGCCGGGGATATCGTTAGTGCGCGTCACGCCCATCTTGTCCTCGGCGCGTGCGTAGTAGGGCGCCAGTTCCTCGTAGTCCAGCGGCCAGTCCTGCAGGCTTGTGCCGGGCACGTCGCCATAGGTGGTGCGTGCCTTGAATTCGTGCGGCTGGATGCGCAGCGAGGCGCCGGCCCAATGCACGGTGCTGCCGCCCACGGTCTTGCAGATCCAGGCCGGCAAGCCGCCGAAGTCCTTGGCCACCCGCCAGGAACCCGAGGTTGTGCGCTTGTCGAGCCAGGCCAACTGGCCGAAGGAAGCCCATTCGTCGTTGACGAAGGTGGCGGAGCTCTCGCGCTTGCCTGCCTCCAGCAGAACGACCTTCACGCCGCGCTGGCACAACTCATTGGCCAGCGTACCGCCGCCTGCACCGGATCCGATGACCACCACGACGGCGGCATCACTGTAATCGAATTTGTTTGCCATTTTAGTCCTGGTCTCCTCAGTCTTTTGCCGGGCTGGCCGATTCGGGCGGGTTGGGCAGCCAGATCAGATCGTCGAATCCGCGATGCTTGTAGCCACCGTGCTCCCAAGCCGATCCCTGGTAGCCGAAGTGAGCGAAGGCGATCGGATTGTTGTAGAGGTTGTTGACCGTTGTACCGCGGCAGGCCCCGAAGAAGGGCGTACCTTCCATCGCACGGGCCGCAGCGAGCCGGGTCTGGGCATTGGCGCCGAGAAAGCTGCCACCGGTGAGCAGGTCCAGCGTGCGGACTCCTTCGTCGAGCATCTTCAGCGTGGCCTTGTCGGCGGCGCTGTTGTCCAGGGCCTTGACCACCAGCGCGTAAGCCGCGTCGTCCAGGGTGGCATGGGGGTAGAGCGTTTGCGAAAACGCCATCAGCGCTTTGCCCTGGGAGTCACTCAGGACCGCCAGTTCCAAGGCCCAAGCGCGACTGGGCGCCAGCGACAGAAACGCCGATGAAGTCCCCAGCACGCCCATCAGCAGGCCGCTGGCTTTTAGGAAGCCGCGGCGGGTGACCGTCCCTCGGGCGATTGGCGCCTCTGGGGAGATCTCGGTGTCGTGCAGTTTTGTCTCACTCATTTGCATGTGCTGCGGGTTGACCTAGCCATCGGTGCCGCGCGATGCACGTTCCCGCCGACAGGATGCCCGCTATCCTCCCTGACAATTATTGATCTGACCCGCATGCGCAGCCGACCCTTGGCGTGAAGCCCGACCGTGGCCCGGGCCCCAACCTGCCTGTGCCCAGCGATTGAGCAGCGCAGCGGAGATTGGGCCACAGAAAGCAGCGCAGGTAAATGCAAATGAATTGCGCACTGCAATATGGAACGTGGCATCAGCTGCCGGCCGCCTACGCTCCCGCTGAGCCTAGTCGCTCGCATCTCCAAAGGGCGCGCGTTGACGCGCCAGCCGGCAAGCGCGGGGAATTTGGTAAGGCCACCGGAGACTCCGCGACTGGGCGCGGCCTGCCTCATAGGGTTTGCTCGGTGCTCGGCAACACCGCTGCGCAAGTCAAAGATCGGGCTCTGGGTTGGTGGCCGTCGCCGGACGGGATTCCGCCTGGCCAGTGCGCCGCAGCGTAACTCGTCCCCAGGCGTTAATCAGGGCGCGCGTGCGCCCCGGCGCCCAGCGCCTGCTGGAGATTGGTGCGATCCTAAGATGATCGAGACCGGCTGCCGCTACCTTCTGGGTTGGACCTGCGGCGTGGACCTCGACCGCGTCCGCGCTGACCACGGCCAGGAGCGGGGGAGCCGCCGGGGTCGCTGCGTCATGGGATGAATCAAGTCCCCCGGTGCCTTGCCCGCTCAGGCGCCCCAAGAGCCTGTTTTGTCATAAAAATGTTACGCGTCTGGTCCCTTGACGCGTACCTGCGCGCTACGTACGCTTGCCACAACAATAAAACTTCACTAACAACAAGCTTCGGAGCCCGCTCAATGACTTTGTCCTCCCGCCTCTTCCTTCTCTTGCTCCTCGCTGCGGCGAGTAGTGGCAGTGCCTTCGCTCGCGACTGGTCGGGCGACTATCAGTCCGCTAGTTTTATCGGCCTCTTCCTACACGTGGACATCGCCCATGTGGCAGGCCAGTCCGCTCACGGTCTGCATACCTTCACCTATGGCACGTCCCAGGGATCTTTCGCCTGGGCGGCGACACTGGCCCCGGTCGACGACACTCACGCGACGCTGTCCGGCCAGGGCGAAATCTTCAATTTGGGGGTGCGGACTTTCAAACTGAGCGGGGGGCTGTTCCTGGACTCGGCCAACCAGGAGATTCCAACCCTCTTTTGGAACGGACTTGATCCCCTCTTTGGCGACATCGGCGGCGGGGGGACACTCGTGCCGGAGCCTGGGCCCCTGGCCCTGGCGGCGTTGGGTGTGGTGGGTCTCGCCGGGATGCTGCGCCGCCGCGCGGCTCAGTAGAGCCGCAGCAGTAGTTGGGCGGCCACCGCCCCGTGCAGGCGCTCGCCTAAGCTGGGCAGGACCGTGAGATTGAACCCGACCCGTCCCAGGTTGACGCTGGCCATGGGTAGCACGGCCGGGAACCAGCCGCCCTGATGCACGGCCGCGTAGCCGTCAAAACCCCCCGCCACCAGGCCGAGGCTCACGGGCCCCCAGGACAAGGGTCTCCAGTACAGGGCGGCGTAGTGGCTCACGGCGTCGTCGCTGTTGCGGAATTCACCGGCGAGCAACGCGTGGTGGGGGTCGAGCACCCACTGCGCGCCGAGGCCGTAGTTGACCTCCCGAAAACCCCGGCCCTGTTGGAAGTGGTGCGAAAGGATGCCCGGGCTGAGCCAGAACTCCTCGCCAGCGCCCAAGGCCGTGCCGGCGCTCACTAGGCTGGCGAGGAGGACGATCGGCGCCGGCGCAACCCGCCGCTCACGCCGGCTTGGCTGATCAGCGCGGCTTACGCCGGCCGGGTCCATCAAGCGGCTCACGCCGGCCGGGTCCATCAAGCGGCTCACGCCGCTTTGGCCCTCACACGCGGTCGCTCCGCCGTACCCAGCACCTTGTATTTGATGCGCAGGAGCTCCTCGACCTGGCGGCCAAGGGTCATCTTGCGGCTGTCGAGTTCGTTTAGGCGGTCTTGCAGGCTGGACAGGTCGCCGGAGAGCTTGCGCAGGTTCTCCACGCGCCGCTCCAGGAGTGTTTGGTGTTCCTTCAATTGGGCCGAAATGGGCGACAGGGCGGCTTTTAGCCATTGGTCGAGTTCCCGGCGCGTCTCCTGGAACACCCGCCTTGCCTCGCTCACCAACCCTTTGTAAAAGCGCCGCACCAGGAAGTGCTTTTCGGTCATGACGTTGACGGGATCCCGGCAGAACTTCTCCGTGGCCTGGCGAAGGGCCTTCATGGACAGGATGTGGCGTTCCAGGTTCAGTGGCGGCGGGGTCAGGTTGGCGAACCCGAAGCGCTCGTGAAACTCATCGTAGACGCTGTCGACGAATTCGCGCGTGGTGTTCCCGTAGGTGAGGATCAGATCGGCCTGGCGGTTGAAGGCATCAAAGAGTGAACTCATGCTGCGGATGAGGCCCGCCGTGGTCCAACTGCCTTCGATGTCCTTGCTCGAGCGCCGGAAGATTTCGTCGATGTGGTCCTCGTCGAGGTTGGACATCAGGGCGTGGCCCTGGCGAAGGACCGTTCCATAGGAATTCTTGAAGCTACCCATGCGCTGCAGGTACTGCGCCCGGTCGTTCTCCAGGCGGGCGAGCATGCTCTTGGCGATTTCGCGGTTCTTGCCCGTCAGCCGAGACAGTTCCTGCAGCTCCGCCTGCGTGGCGGTGAGCTGTGCCATCACGCCCTGCAGCGCGGTTTCCACCATCGCGCCCATTTCCTTCACGACGGCCTCACGCAGGATCTCGCGCTTGGCGGGAACGATCTCGTTGGCCAGCAGGTCCTCGATGACGCGGATGCCGCTGCGTTCGAGCAACGCTGCGTCGTTACGGATGCGGGCCACCAGCGCCTTCTGCGCGGATAGCGGGATCACGTGATCGGCCGGGAGTTCCAGCAGCGCGCAGGTCTGTTTCACTTGCCGCGCCACCGACTCCTCGATCTGCCGCGGCGACTTCAGATCGTCCCAGAGCAGGTCGATCTTGTTCAGTACGGCCACCCGACGGGTCTGGTAACTCTGCACGTAGCGCTTCCAGATCTCCATGTCGGACTTGGTGACGCCCGTGTCCATGGCCAGCAGGAACACGATGGCGTGGGCGTTGGGGATCATCTTCAGGGTGAGTTCTGGTTCCGTCCCCAGGGCGTTGAGTCCCGGGGTGTCCAGGATCACAAGTCCGTTCTTGAGCAGCGGGTGCGGGTAGTTGATGAGGGCATGCCGCCAAGCCGGGATTTCCACCCGGCTGCCCTGGGTGACCACCGTGGTGGTGAAGAAATCACGCTCGTCGAGTAGGCCCAGAGCGGCGGCGTCCTCGATACGCACGCTCTTGGTCTCGGCGAGGCTCGCCATGGCTCGGCTCATGTCCTCCGGCGACTGCAGATTGAGGCGGACCTTCACCCATTCGACCGGGTGTTGCTTCAATGAGGCGATGGTCTCCTCGCGCTTGCGCGTCTCGATGGGCAGCAACCGAATGAAGGGCTCCTCGGACTCGTCGTAGAAGATCTCCGTTGGGCACATGGTGGTGCGGCCGACGTCCGAGGGCAGTAGCCGCTCCTTGAAGTCCGAGAAGAACATTGCATTGATCAACTCGGTCTTCCCCCGGGAGTACTCTGCCAGGAAGGCCAGCACAAGCCGATCGTTGCGCAAGTTCTCCAGGACATCGTAGATGCGCAGGCTGCGTTGGATGTCCACCTGAGCGTGCTGGTCGAGCCAAGCCTGGAAGGCTTCGATGGCGCTGCGGATCTCCGCGCGCCAGCGATGGTATCCGGCGACCTCCGACTCGAACTGGCTGCTCATAGTTTGTCCCAGTGACCCAGCGTGTTCAGCGCCACCGCTCCCGGCGCCTCGATCCTGATGGTCTTGCCCCGACCCCGGCCGCCGCGCAGGATGGAAATGCGCGAGGAAGCCATCTCTAGTTCCTGTCCAAGGAAGGCCACTAGCGCACGGTTGGCCTTGTCCTCCACGGCCGGCGCCGCCACCCGGATCTTCAGCGCCTCACCGTGGCGCCCCACCACTGCCGTGCTACGGGCGCTGGGCTGAATGTGAACGAAGATGCAAATACTGTTCCCGTCATCATTGACGCGCTGCCAGGAACTCACCCGCCGGTGACCGGGCTCAGCCGCCCGCTCCCAGGTTCGCTTGCAGTCCGGCGAGCAGCATCACCAACAATTGGCAGGCGATCACCAGGAACGCCGGTGAAATATCCACGTTGCCGATGGGCGGAATGCGCCGCCGCAGGGGCTCAAGGAACGGGCGCGTTAGTGCGGAGAGCACAGGCGTCATAGGATGGTAGTCGCCGCCGGTCCAGGACAGCACGGCCTGCAGGATGGTCGCTCCCATGACAAGATACACGGCCAATCGAAGCAGGGCCACGAGCGCGGCGAGCAATACCGCCACCGCGGCTGCACCCACGGCCGGGCCTGGGTCTGCGCCCCATAGCCACAGACTCACGGCGAGTAGTAATGCTTCAGTGGCCCAAGCCGCGACCAGGGTGGCCAGATCGAGGCCCCACAGTCCCGGGATGACTCGCCGCGCCGGGCGAACCACCCAGTCGGTGAGTGCCGACAGAAAGGGTGCGAGCGGGTGCCGCGCCGGGGCACGTAGCAATTGCAGCAGGAAGCGCAGCACCAACGCCCCGGCGAACGTGCCGAGGAAGGTATTGAGCAGGAAGTCCAGCGCGCGGATCAGCATGGGGCGACGATCCTCGCCTGAGCGGTCTCGGTTCCCGGTGCCGGCGCCTCATCAGGAATTGCCGAATTCCTCACCGAGTTCCCGGGCGCGCCCTGCCGCCTGGCGCACCGCTTCGGCGATAGCTGGGCCCACCTGTGCATCGCGCAGGCAGGCCAACGCCCGCTCCGTCGTTCCACCGCGCGAGGTGACGCGTTCGCGCAGCACGCGCAGTTCCTCGGGCGAGGACTGGGCGAGCAAGGCTGCACCGCGGAAGGTCTCGACGGTGAGTTCGCGCGCCTGCCCGGGCTCGAGGCCCAATTCTCCTGCCGCTTGCAGCATGGCTTCCATGAAGTAGAAGACATAGGCCGGTCCGCTCCCTGACACCGCCGTGACACCATCGAGCAGCTCCTCGCGTTCCACCCAGAGCGTCGAGCCCGCCGCCGCCAGAACCTGTTGGGCCAAATCCCGGTCAGCCGGACTGACCTGCGGCAAGGCATACAGGGCGCTCACCCCCGCACCAATGAGCGCAGGGGTGTTCGGCATTGCGCGCACCAGGCGCTGGTGACCCTCGAGCCAGCCCCCGATATGTCCGGTGCGCACGCCGGCGGCAATGCTCACTACCAGCGCACTTCGCAGCAGGCGCGCACATCCGCGGACCGCGTCGCGCAGTTGCTGGGGTTTGACTGCCAACACCACGGCGTCGAAGGCCAAAGGCTCGTCGGGCAGTCGGTCCACCACGGCGACACCGTAGCGCTGACCGAGCCGGGCGCGTGCCGCCGGATCAACCTCTGCCACGGTGAGCGCGCCTGCCGGTAGACCCTGCTCCAGGAGTCCGCCGATCAGGGCGCCCGCCATGTTGCCACCACCGAGGAAGGCGAGTTTCATGCAGTTCTCCCCCACACCCTGGTGGCGCGAACTTCTAACGGACTATTCCGCCAGTTTCTTGAGGTTATCCAGTCCGACCTTATAAAGGCCATTGAGCGTGTCCACCAGTTTGCCATCCTCGGGCCCGGAGTTGATGGCGCGGAAGCGGCCGGACCAAGCCACCGTGGAGGTGCCTGCTTTATAGGGGTAGACGGAAATCCACGACACGTAGCCGTTGACGGGTAGAGGTGCTTCACCCACGATCTTGTACTTCACCGTGCGCGAGGCGTCGTTTAGCGACAGGAGTTCCTCGTCGAAGCTGGGTCCGCCCGCAAGCGTGAGGGTGCGCACTGCACCGACCATGTTGTTGGTCCCCGACTTGATGACGTCGGCGGAGAAGGCCGGGTGCCAAGTGTTGAGGCCGTTAAAGTCGCGGATCATCTTCCAAACCTTGTCGGCCGGGGCGTTTATTTCCACAGTCCCGAAAACGTTCAGGAGGGGGCCTTCCGCACGGGCCATGAGCGGGGCCAGCAGCAGAGCGGCGAGTAAAAGTCGGCGAAACTTGAGCATGAATCCTCTCCCTTGGGGGTTGTCTACGTGCGTTCACGGGGTCCTCGGAGGCGTTCGCCCGAGGCAGGCCCGTGACGCCGCAGGGCGAGTATAGGGGCCGCGCCGGGGCACCGGCAAGCCTTAACGCCAGCTGGGCCGCTCCCCGAATAATGCACTGCCCAGCCGTACCAGGGTGGCGCCTTCCGCGATGGCCGCCTCGAAGTCTCCAGACATGCCCATGGAAAGGGTGTCGAGAGGCAGCCCGGTGGCCACCAAGGCCTGCTGCAGAAGGGCGAGCCGGCGAAAGGCCGCACGCTGCGCCTGGAATTGCACGTCCGGTTCGGGGATCGCCATCAGCCCCCGTAGCGCCAAGCCGGGCAGCGCGGCCAGCGCCTGCGCCAGGGACAGCGCCTCCTGCGGCACCACCCCGGATTTACTCGATTCGGCACTAATATTGACCTGTATACAAGCCATCAGCGGCGGTTGAGACGGTGAGCGCGCCTGCGCCAGCCGCTCGGCGACGCGCAGCCGGTCGATGGAATGCACCCAGTGGAAGTGCCGGGCCACCAGGGCCGTCTTGTTGCTCTGGAGCGGGCCAATGAAATGCCACTGGAGCGGCAGATCCGCCGTGGCGAGGATCTTTGCCACCCCTTCCTGGGCGTAGCTCTCGCCAAAGTGCCGCTGCCCGGCCGCATGGGCTTCACGGATGCATTGCTCGCCAAAGCCCTTGGATACGGCGACGAGCGTAATGCCATCCGGGTCGCGTCCGGCGGCCAGCGCTGCCTCGCATAGGCGGCGCTGCGCGGCTTGCAAGCGCTGCGCGAATGCGGACATAATCGGTGCGTTTCCTGGGGTGGGATGGGGTCGGCCATATCATGTATCAGCCGGGCGCGTCGGTTCGCCTTTTTTTTTGCGCCACAGGGTGTGCCCGCTCGGCCTAGACTCGTCGACCAGGTCCGATCCTTGCCTGCCGAGTCCGGGCCAACGTCGGCCCGCACGTCCAATGACGCCTGTACCTTCGTAGTGCTGCCTAGGATTATATTATGGACATCTCGGAACTTCTCGCGTTCGTGGTCAAGAACAAGGCCTCGGACCTGCACCTGTCCGCGGGACTCCCGCCCATGATCCGGGTGCACGGCGACGTCCGGCGCATCAACCTGCCGCCCATGGAGCACAAGGATGTGCACGCCATGGTGTATGACATCATGAACGACGGGCAGCGCAAGTTCTACGAGGAGAACCTGGAGTGCGACTTCTCCTTTGCCATTCCCAACCTCGCCCGCTTCCGCGTGAACGCTTTCGTGCAGCAGCGCGGCGCCGGGGCTGTGATGCGGACCATCCCGTCCAAGGTGCTCAGCCTGGAGGACCTGAAGGCCCCGAACATCCTCAAGGAGATCTCCGAGCAGCCACGTGGCATCGTACTGGTGACGGGGCCGACGGGTTCGGGCAAGTCCACGACGCTTGCGGCAATGATCAATCACATCAACGAAAGCGAGTACGGGCACATCCTGACCGTGGAGGACCCCATCGAATTCGTCCACGAGAGCAAGAAGTGCCTTATCAACCAGCGGGAGGTCGGGCCGCATACCCTGAGCTTCAACAATGCACTGCGCTCGGCGCTGCGGGAGGATCCCGATATCATCCTCGTGGGTGAGCTGCGTGACCTGGAAACCATCCGTCTTGCCCTCACCGGCGCAGAGACCGGCCACCTGGTTTTTGGGACGTTGCACACCAGTTCGGCGGCCAAGACCATCGACCGGATCATCGACGTGTTCCCCGCCGCGGAGAAGGAAATGGTGCGCTCTATGCTCTCGGAAAGCCTGCGGGCGGTGATCTCGCAGACGCTGTTGAAGAGCAAGGACGGCACCGGGCGGGTGGCGGCGCACGAGATCATGATTGGCTCCCCGGCCATCCGCAACCTGATCCGGGAGAATAAAGTCGCGCAAATGTACTCGGCCATCCAGACCTCCTCCAAGCTGGGCATGCAGACCTTGGACCAGAACCTTCACGAACTGGTCAAGCGCAACCTGGTTTCCGTGGGCGAGGCTCGAGCAAAGGCCGCCAACAAAGACGACTTTCAGGGCTGACAAGGCCCCGCAGGCAATCTAGGAGCAAGTCATGGAGCGCGATCAGGCAAGCAAATTCGTGAACGAGCTGCTGCGGGTCATGATCAGCCGCAAGGCCTCGGACCTTTTTATCACCGCGGGCTTCCCGCCAGCCTTCAAGATCGACGGCAAGCTCACGCCGGTGTCGAACCAGACGCTAACGCCCACGCACACCACGGAGCTGGCCCGCGCGGTCATGAACGACCGGCAGGCGCAGGAGTTCGAGGCGACCAAGGAGTGCAACTTCGCTATCAACCCACCGGGGATCGGCCGTTTCCGCGTCAACGCCTTTGTTCAGCAGGGGCGGGTGGGCCTGGTTCTGAGGACGATCACCACCACGATTCCGCGATTGGAGGACCTCGGCCTACCGGAGACGCTGCGCGATGTGGTCATGACCAAGCGCGGCTTAGTCGTCGTCGTGGGCGCCACCGGCTCGGGCAAGTCCACCACGCTCGCGGCCATGCTCGGCTACCGCAACGAGAACAGCTATGGCCACATCATCACCATCGAGGACCCGGTGGAGTACGTGCACGAGCACCGCAACTGCCTGATCACGCAGCGCGAGGTGGGGGTGGATACAGCGTCCTGGGAGACCGCGCTCAAGAATACGCTACGCCAGGCACCGGACGTCATCATGATCGGCGAGATTCGTGATCGCAACACGATGGATCACGCCATCTCCTTTGCCGAGACGGGGCACCTGTGTCTGGGAACATTGCACGCGAACAGCTCGAACCAAGCGCTCGACCGGATCATCAACTTTTTTCCCGAGGAGCGGCGCGCGCAACTTCTCATGGATCTCTCGCTCAACCTGAAAGCCATGGTCTCCCAGCGCCTGATTGCGCGCCGCGATGGCCCAGGGCGCACGGCGGCGATCGAGATCATGCTGAACAGTCCGCTGGTGTCCGATTTGATCTTCAAGGGCGACGTGCACGAGCTCAAGGCGATCATGGCCAAGTCCAGGGAACTGGGGATGCAGACCTTCGATCAAGCGCTCTTCGACCTCTACGAGGCCAATCTGATCTCCTACGAGGACGCCATGCGTAACGCAGATTCCATGAACGAACTGCGCTTGGCCATCAAGCTCCACGGCAAGGAGTCCAAGGAGCGCGACCTGCTCGACGGCATCGACCATCTGAACATCGTTTGAGTCCCGAGGCGTCTCAGGCCACCGCGTCGGGGGTCTTGGGGCGCAGGCTGCCCCGCACCAGCGGGAACTGATAGAGGCGACATTCCAGCGGGCCGTTGAACAGCACGATGCGCGCTGCGGGGCGTAGCCCGATCAACTTGGGGAGCCGCAGGTCTGCCGTAAAGATCCAGCCATTCCAGCCAGTAAAGCGGGCCTTGAGCGCGTCGCCCAGGCGCGGGTAGAAGGCTGCCAGTTCTTCTTGTTCGGACAGACGCACGCCGTAGGGCGGATTGGTGAGCATCACGCCCGAGGGTGTGGGTGGCGAGACCTCCAGTACGTTTGCCTGCTTCAACTGCACCGCGCCTTCCAAGCCGGCGGCACGCAGGTTCCGCCGCGCGGCTTCCACCTGAGCGCCCAGCAGGTCTGCCCCAAAGATGAGCGGGACGAAGTCGGGCTTGTGGGCTTCCGCTGCCTCGCCCTTCACTTCGGCCCAAGTCGCAGCACTGAAATCCGCCAGCCGCTCGAAGGCGAAGCGCCGGCGCGCCCCGGGAGCGACGCCCAACGCGCGCTGCGCGGCCTCGACCAGCAGCGTGCCCCCTCCGCACATGGGGTCCAGCAAGGGTTGGGTCGGATCCCAGCCGCTCAATTCCAACAGGCCAGCGGCCAAGTTTTCCTTTAGCGGCGCCTCGCCGGCGTCACGGCCCAAGCCGCGCTTGAAGAGGGCATCACCGGAGGTGTCCAGGTAGACCTGGAGGCGGAGGGCCTCCAAGAAGGCGTGGACACGCACCTGCGGCTGCACGGTATCCACGCTCGGCCTGACGCCGCGCGCGGCGCGGAACGCGTCGCAGACCGCATCCTTGATGCGCAACGTGGCGAATTCCAGGCTGCGCAGTGGACTGCCGATGGCCGCCACGTTCACCCGCAGCGTGAGCGCTGGATCGAAGAGCTCGGGCCAGGGTAATCCCCGCGCGGCGGCGTAGACATCCTGTTCGTCACGGTAGGGGAAACTGCCGAGGAGCAGCAGGACCCGGCTCGCCAATCGACTCCAGAGATTGACGCGGTAGCACAGCTGCTGGTTGCCGCGGAAACTGACCCCGCCGGGGGCGATGGCAGTATCCGCCGCACCCAGACGAGACAATTCGGCCGCCAGCGCGGCCTCGAGACCACGGGGGCAGGGCGCGAAGAAGGCGAGCGGGGCGGAACCTGGAGCGGATGCAGACATGCGCCATTATGGCTCAGGCCCGGGGCTCACGGCGGAGGCGAGCCAGTGTGCGCACCGCCGCCCAGCATTGCGCTGCGCGGGCGCGACTTTGGCAGGTGCGCGGGGGAAGGGCGGATCGACCAGTCAGCCTACACCGTCAGCTCGATGGCTAGGTGACGAGAGCTCGCTAACCAATCCGGGCAATAACCTCTGCCGTGCCAGCGACAAAGCGCTAACCGGTAACTTGGGTGGCGTCAGTTATTCCCTGTTGCGCGTCTGCGAGGGATACTGCCTGCATACAACGCGCCCGACGGCGCAGAGCGGGTAGGCGCCTACAGGGCATCGCGCGGGCAGGCGGAGGGCCCGATCCGCGCCCCGGCGGCCGGGTGCTGGCCCACGGGCGGCAGAGCGTCCACCGGGTAGGTGTAGGGGTCGATCGGGTGCAGGCGGCAGGTCACGATCAGGCTTTGCATGATTCCCACCTGGTGGGCGCCGGGCTCCGTCGGGCCGAAGAGCCACGTGCGGCCCATCGGTATCACGCGCAGCGCTCGCCGGCCGCTTCACGGGGTTTGGGCGCGGGAGTCAGCTCATCGGGCGGGGATTCTCCCCGCGGACCACACGCCATTCACGCTTTTCGCCGGATATCTGGCGCTTGAACCAGTCGAGTTGCCGGTCAAGCCGGTCGGGTTCCAGCCTGGCGTCACGGAGGGTGTCGACGGATTGCTGAGGGCTCATCGCCTGCGCCTCTTCGAAGCTCGGCAAGCCTGATTCGGGTCGCTGATGTCAGGGCTAACTTCTACGAAGGACGTGGACACAGAAGAAGCGCCAAACCGCTTGCTAACAACTTTTGGTTCCATGCCATCCAACATCATCTTCAAACGCGCCCCGTCCATCTCTCGGGTGGACACGCTGTCCCAGTCGGATAGAAACCTACCCTGCTCGAGGCGTTTGCACAAAAGGCAGAATCCGCTTCCATGGAAGGACAGAACCCTCATCTGCGCAGCACGCCGGTCGATAAACACGAACAGGTTGCTGGTGGGCAGATTAAGCCCCATGTCTTTAACGCTAATCGCGTAGCGTCCGTCGTAGGACCGACGCATGTCTACCGGCTGACCGCAGCGGTGGACGCCGATGCGCCCCTCGGGGCAGAACGCTCTAGCGTCGAGCCGCGTGAAAGACGACGCCGGTACCGATCTCCCCGTGGATCTCGAGGGAGCCGCCCACGGCACTCGCACCCGGGGCCCCGATATCCACGAACACCGGCGCCGGTCCTCGCTGCGGCCCAGTCATTCGCGACGTCTGCTCACACGCGAGTTTGCGTCAGCGGTGCAGACCACTCGCGCTCACAACCGCCGCTTCGCGGGACTCGCGCACCGTCATCCCGCTGCGCTCGAACTGGCCAACCAGTTCAACCCCGGCCGTGCGACCTATTCTCCTCGCAACCGGCGCTCCCTCCGTCAGCCCGGTGTTAGGCGGAAGTGTGGCTCGCGCGGATCCGACGGGGACTAAGGCCGGCTGCCCAACGGTGAGATGCCGTTCGCGAATTCCGCTCAAACGCTATCGCAGGGCGCGAGGCCTCACCTGCCTACGCTGCGGCAGTGATCTGGACGTTGGCGCGCTTCCGACCCGGGTACTTACCCGCGCAAGGTCGGGGCTATCCCCATCGGAGTCCGGTACGTATCCCCCGTGCCATCATCGATGGGGTGGGCGGCAACAGCCGTAGGAACGGCGGCTTTGTCCATTTGGGTAAGCTGTCGTGCACAACGGGTGAAGCATTCCCCGACGGTGATCCTGCGCGGCTGGCAGATTGAATGGGCTTCATCAGCGGCGCCCGCTGAAGTCCACGTGAACGGCTGAAATGGGCGCTCGCCCATTGTCCGGGACGCCGGGCGTCCTGCCGGGCAGGTGCGAAGGGGGTGTTAAGGGCAAGGTGCCCCCGCTAGGCGCGGGGGCATGCGCTCAGCAGCGGAACCGCGACAGTGATTGGCGCAGTTCCTCGGTCAGGGTCTGCAGGCCGGTGGCTTCCACGTGGCTTGCATTGCAGGCCTCACTCGTGCTGCCCAACCTGAGCGTGATGCGTTCTACGCGGGTGGAGATATCGCCCGTGGCCGCGCTCTGCTGTCGAACGGCGGCGGCGATCTCCCGCATGGTGCCCACGATCTGCTCCGTGGACGCCGTGATGTCGCGCATGGATTGCCCTGCCTGACCGACCTGCTCCACGCCCTCGGCGGCCAATTCCGTGCCGGCGCGCATGCGCGCCACCGCATTGTCCGTGTCCTCACGGATGGCGCTGATCATGCCGCTGATCTCGGTGGTGGCATCCGCACTGCGCTCGGCGAGTTTCCGCACCTCGTCGGCCACCACGGCGAAACCGCGACCCTGCTCGCCCGCGCGGGCAGCCTCGATGGCTGCGTTGAGCGCCAGCAGGTTCGTTTGCTCGGCGATGTCGCGGATCACCTTGATGATTTTGGTGATCTCCTGGGAGCGGGCGCCCAGTGCCTCGATCGTCTCGGAGGAGCCACGCACGGTGTCGGCGATGCGACCCATCTGCGCCACCACGCCCTGGATGCGTTGGTCGCCGCTGGTGGCGACCTCGCCTGCCCGCTGTGCGGCTTCCGCCGCCGCTTCGGTCTTCGCAGCGATGTCCTGGACCTGCGCACTGACTTGCTCCACCGCTGCGGCGGTGCCCTGCGTCTCCGCGGACTGCGCGGCACTTTCCTGGCGCACCTCCCCGGTCTTCTGCAGCAGCTGGCGACTGGCCAGGCTCACGCGCTGCAGGTGTTGGTTCACCGCCTGCAGGCTGTCGCCGAAACTGGCGGTCAGCGCGTTGAAGTTTGCCGCCACTGCGCTGATTTCGTCGTTGCCGCGAATGGGGACCTCACGCCGTAGGTCGCCGTCCTGGCGCATGTTCGCCATCACGGCCCCCATCTCACGCAGCGCGCGGAGCGGGCGGGTGAGCGACTGGGTGATCCAGGCCATGAATACGCCCAGCACCAGGATCACGGCCGCGCTCTGCCAAGCCAGTCGGGTCAGGGACTCGCGGAAGGCGACGTCGAGGTCGTCCAAGTACAGTCCCGTGCCCACCACCCAGCCCCAGGGCTCGAAGAGTTTCACGAAGGAGAGCTTCGGCAGCGGGGTGGAGGAACCCGGCTTGGGCCAGTAGTAGTCCAAGTAGCCCGAGCCCTGTTCACGGGCGATCTTGACGATCTCCTTGTAGAGGCGCTTGCCGTTTGCGTCGGCGAGGTCGGATTTGTCCTGGCCCTCGAACTCCGGTCTCACCGGGTCCATCACGACCCTGTGCTGCAGGTCGTTGATCCAAAAATATTCCCGTCCTTCGTAACGCACCGCGCGCAAGGCTTCCTTGGCCTGCTGTTTGGCGACATCCTCCGGCAACTTGCCGCTCGCCGAGAGGCCGTGGTAATAGGCGATGAGTTCGTAGGCCGTCTCGGTCAGGCTGCGCAGCTTGATCTGTCGATCCTTGTACAACTGGGTCCGCTCCTCCATGAGCGTTTCGCCCAGCAGCAGGACCAGACAGCCCAGACCCACGAGCAGCAGTAGTGCGAGCCTCGCCCGCAGGCTAATGGATTGAAGCACCTTCCCCATAACAGTTCCCCTCGCGATGGTCTTATCCAGTATCGGTCCGGCCGGGCGAGACTTTAGCGTCCCATGTCGGTGCTGGGTCAGAAGGGCTTCACCACCACGAGGACAACGACGGCGATCAGGATGAGGACGGGGAACTCGTTGAACCATCGGTAGAAGATGTGGCTGTGGCGGTTTTGGCCATCACGGAAGCGCCGCAACAGCAGGCCGCACCAGAGATGATAGCCAACCAGGATCATGACGAGGAACACTTTGGCATGCAGCCATCCGCCGGAGAACCCGTAGCCTCGCCAGAGCCACAGCCCCAGTGCGATGGTGCTCAGGGCCCCTGGCGCCATGATGCCGCGGTAGAGCTTGCGCTCCATCACCTTGAACCGTTGCGCGCTGGCTTCGTCGGCTTCGGCCTCGGCTAGGGCGTGGTAGACGAAGAGGCGCGGCAGGTAGAACAGGCCAGCGAACCAGGTGACCATGGCAATGATGTGAAACGCCTTGATCCAGAGCACGGCCGGCGCCCTTAGCCCGGGGCGCAGCCGCAGCTATGATCCAGGATCCAGGCCAGTTCGCGCAGCTTGCCGTGGAAGAAGTGCCCGGCCGCCGGCAGCACGGTCACCGGAAGGCTGTGCTTGCGCGCCCAAGCCATAACGTCGGAGAGCGGGACCACATCGTCGTCCTCGCCGTGTATGACGAGCGTTCCCAAGGGGGCGGCCTCGACCTCGAAGCGGCCCACGGCCGGTGCCACCAGCACCATGCGCTCGACCTGCAGCCGTTGGGCCACACGCGTCTGCACGAAGCCGCCGAAGGAGAAGCCTCCCAGGGTCAGCGGCGGGTCCCCGAGCCGCTCGCGGAGCGCGTCTGCAACGTGGACCCAGTCGTCGGTCTCGCCGCGGCCGTCGTCATGCACGCCCTGGCTCGCGCCCACCCCCCGGAAATTCATGCGCGCCACGGCCAAGCCGGCGCCGTGGAAGCTGCGGGCCAGCGTATGCACTACCTTGTTGTCCATGGTTCCCCCGTACAGGGGATGTGGATGTGCCACCAGGGCGAGGCCCCGGCGCTGTGGGCCCGGGTCGCTCAGAACGACCTCGAGTTCGCCCACCGGCCCCTGGAGAATCAGGCGTTCCTGCGTCGCCGGCTTCAGATGCGCAGCCTCTCGACGACCTCGCCGCCCACCAGATGGCGATCGATGATCTCGTCCACATCCTCCTGGTCTACGTAGGTGTACCAGACCTCTTCGGGATAGATCACCAGCACGGGACCCTCGGCGCAACGATCCAGGCAACCTGCCTGATTGACCCGCACCTTGCCCGGACCATTGAGGCCCAGCGCCTTGACTCGCGCCTTGGCGTGGTCACGCAGGCGTTGCGCCCCGAGCTCATTGCAGCAGGCCTCGCCATTGCCCCGCTGGTTGCAGCAGAAGAAGAGATGCTTCGAGAAGTAGGGCATGCCACCATCCGGCGCAAGAGGAGGCAGCGATTATAGCCCGCAGCCGCTCCGACCCGCGCTGTCAGGTGCCCAGCGCGAGGGCTCCGGCTTGCTGCTTGCGCACCGCCGTGGCCAATTGCTCCAGACGGTAGCCGTAGCGATAGACCGCGCTCAAGCGCCAGCTGTTCTCCGGGGTCAGCCCGAGCTTGTTCCGGATCCGGCTGACATGGGTGTCCAGGGTTCGCGAGGTGACCACGGCGTTACTTCCCCACACCATCTCGCGGATGTGGCCCCGGGAGAGGAGGCGGCCGATGTTGCGCAGGAACAGCACCGACAGATCGAAGTCCTTTGCGGTGAGTTCCAGCGGCTGGTCGTCGCGGAAGATCGTGCGCGTCTGGGTATCCACCCGGAAGCAGTCCAACTCCAGCACCTCCCCCTGGTCAACGCGCGGCCGGGCACGGCGGGTGAGTGCTTCGAGCCTGGCGAGCAGTTCCAAGCGTCGCACGGGCTTCACCATGTAGTCGTCAGCGCCTTCGCGCAGGGCCAGCACCACCTCATCCTCGCGATGGCGGGCGGTTACGAACAGCACGGGGGTTGCCGAGCGTAACCGCTCGCGCACCCGCCGCAGAACCTCGACGCCCGTGGTGTCGGGCAAGTTCCAATCAAGCACCAGGACGTCGAAGGTTTCCTGTTCCAGCGCGCGCAGGAGGGCGTTGCCGCGATCGAAACCGTGGCATTGGTGACCAGCCAGTTCCATCCAGTGCGCCAGCAGTTCGGTCTGTGAGGGGTCGTCTTCAAGAATGGCTATGCGCATGGTAAAAGATCCAGGCGAAAGTAAAATCCCGTTAAGAAAAGATCGGCTGAACGCGGACCAGATACTGCTCGAGACGCTCGAGGAGGCTTTCCACGTCCTCGCCGTCCGCCGCGCCCGCCGCCTGCATGAGCTTGCGCCCCAGCAGGGACAGTTCGGAGAAGCCAAAAGCCCCGCCTGCACCCTTGAGGTCGTGAGCGAGATTGGCGATCCGCTCATAGTCCCCTTCTTGTAGCGCATTGCGAAGTGCCACAACATCGGTGCGCTTGCGGTGAAGGAAACGCTCCACCAGTGCTTCCATGTCCTTACCGAACTCCACCACCAACGCTTCCTTCGGCTCCGCTTGCCGCCGGTGCGTCGGTTGTCTCAGGGCTCCGATCTGGTTCATTCTCCCGTCTCCGCGGCATTTACCTTCCGTATGATTTCCAGCACTTTCTCCCGCAACTGGGCCGCCCGCAGCGGCTTATGCATTAATTGATCGCACCCGCATTCGAGTGCCATGTCCGCCTCGGGCCCGTCCTGATAGGCCGTGAGGCCGACGATGGGGCGGACGTAACCGCGCTCGCGCAGGGTTCGCACCGCTTCAAAGCCATTCATCACGGGCATGTTCATGTCCATCAACACCAGCGTGGGATGTTCGGCCCAGGCCAACTCGACGGCCCGCTCGCCGTTTTCTGCGCTGAACACCTCCAGGCCCATGTCGCGCAGTTGCAGGCAGACCAGTTCCCGGATGTCCTCGTTGTCCTCTGCCACCAGTACGGTCATGCGTGCGTCCATTAGGGGGGGCTTCAAGTTCTGGCTCGGGCACAGGGGCCTGAGCACCGCATTCGGGTTGTTTGGCGCCGCTGCGCCCGCTCGCCCAACTTCATTGCAAAAGCCGTGCCACGAGGGGAGGCCAGCGCGAGTCCCTTACGCGGCGGGGCTTTGGCGTGGTGCGCGCGGTGCTCTGGGGGGCCTGCTATGAGAAAAATCTAACGTTTTGCGCGACGGGACCCTGCCAGTTCGGACGCCCCCCCAGCGACTGCGCGAAGGCCTGCGCCTGCGGAAAAAACCGGCGGAAGTCGGCCTCAAAGAGCGAATAGTGCGCCAGCAACTCCTCGGCGCCACCCCGGAGGAGGTTAGGGCCGGAGAGCCGCCGCCCGATGCCCTCCAGGGCAAGGCTCACCTGGTCCGGGTCGCGGTAGGAGCCCAGCCAGTCCTCCCGGACCAGGTACGGGACGAGGCGCTGCAGGCGCTCGGGCAGGCGCCAGGCTTCAGTCTGCAGGGTCCGGTAGACGCGCCCGGTGAAACTGCCCAGGTCCTCCTGGGCGTAATCCGCCCAGTGCAGTGCCAAGAAATGGTCGTAGAAGAGATCCACCATGATTCCTGCCACCCGGCGCCGGGCCGGGCCCACCCGCGCGCGGCTCGCCCGGAAGTCGGGTTGCATGTCGGCAAAGCTGTCAATGCGCCGATGGAGGGCGATGCTCGCGCGCTCCTCCTCCGGCCCCTGGTAGGCCGCCAGCGGGCCCTTGACGAAATCTCCCAGCAGGCTTCCCAGGAGGGCAGGCGCGGTATCGGCTCCGAGCAGGAGATGGGCCAGGTAGTTCAAGGCGGGTGCTCGCAGGAGGGGGAATACCCGCGAGCTTAGCCTTGGGGCGCGGCGGGCGCCCAGGCGCCGGTGGTATCCTTCGGCCGTGGCGAGCCGGGGCAGCGCCAGGACGGGGAGGCAATGAGTGCGGGCTTGACGGCGCAAGACCAAGCGGAGTGCGCCTCTGCGGGTTTGCTGATGGCGGGTTTCGCGCTAACCGGGCCGTTGCTTGACACGGCTCGCCACCACCTGGAGACGCTGCTGCGCCACCGCCCTGACATCCCGCCGGAGCGCTGGGTCTGCCCGCGTATCCCGGCGGGGCCCGAGCACGACGCGGCTGCGGCAGCGCCCTGGTTGGGGCTCGCCACTGGGGCGCCGCTGGTCGACGTGGTGGAGGCGCTGATCGGCCCGGATATCATCTTGTGGGGTAGCCCAATCTTCTGCAAGCCGCCCTTCACCGGCCGTGAAATTACCTGGCACCAGGACGGGCAGTACGGGCCCATAAACCCGCTCGCCCCCTGCGCGGCCTGGATCGCCCTCGACGACGCCCACTGCGCGACCTCTGCCTTGCGCGCGCGCCAATTCCCACTGCACGACGTTTTTTTCGTCCACGGCCCGGCCGCGAAGGTGTCGCCGCGGCGCCGAGCAGCCTTGGGGGTGCGTCACTTGCCTGGGAACTCGGTGCTCGAGCGCGATCGGCGGCGGGCTCAATCTCACGCAGCGCTTCGTTTCGACCGCGGTCGCCGCCCCATCGGGTTGCTGCGGGGCGAGGACCGCACGCGCCGCAATAATTTTTTGACGGGTCACGGCGAGGACTACCCCCTCACGCCCCGCGTATGGGACGACGCCTAATGAAAAACGACCCCGTTATCTTGACCGATCCCCGAGCGCCGGACCCCGGAGGGCTGCCGACCGGGGCCGCCGCGAGCGACCTCCTGCAGGAGACCTGGCGCCAAATGCTCGACGCCGGCCAAGTTGCATCGCTGGCGCAGTCGCTGGCCGGGGTGACCGGGCCCGCGCAGCGTGCGCTGGCCCTGGGGGCGCTCGACCGCGCCCTGCAGCCACAGCGTCGCGAGTCCCCGGTGTTGGGTGGCTGGGTCTTCTGTCTGCCGCTGCTGGTGGTGGCGGCGGGCACGCCTGGGACCAGCCTCCCGGGAGAGTTACCCGACCCCGGGCGCCTCGTGCGCCTGCTGGGCGATGCCGGCGCGGCTGCGCCCGGCGCGGCGGTCAGTCTCGCGCCTGCGCTGTGCGCGCCCGGCTGGAATGACGCAGCCATGCTGCTTGATCTGCACCAGTGCGCCCGTGCGCTGGAACAAGGGGCTCCGCCAACTGTGCCGGCACTCGCTCCCGCGCCGATCCTGTTGAGCGGCGAAGGCGAGGAGGTACACCTGCGCTACTTGGTGGGGCTGGCCCTCACGCCGCGGGCGGCGCCATCGGTCCTGGAGACCGCGGCCAACGTCGCGCGCTGGGGAATGAGTCTGGGCCAGGAGGTTGCCGCCCAACTCGCCACCCAGGGGGTGACGACGCTGGTATTGCCGCGGCCACCGCAGGGCCCCATGATCGGGACCCAGTCCGGCGAGATCGCCCGAGCCGAGATTGGCCTCCAGCTGTTCGTCAGCGCGGCACTGCGGCACTACCGGGGCGCAACGGGAGAGCCCGAGGTCACCGTGGCGTCCTTGCGCGGGGGTGCTATCGGGCTGTGTCTCTACTCGGTCTTCGACCGCGAGCCGCCGCGAATCCATCGGCGTGAACTCGCGGCAACGGAGGACTTCCAGGAGGCGGCCCGGAGCCTCCTCGACCTCCTCCAGGAGTGCCGCGTGGAGCAGCCGCGGATCGTCTCAGGGGTGCTGAGCGAGGAGGAACTCGTAGCCGCTGGTCCCCGGCCGCACTGAACTCGGCCCGCGCCTGCGCAGGCGGTGCCCGCCTGCGGGCTTGGGCTTCATCAGTCTTCATCCAAGAAGTTTTGCACCTCACGGAAGAGTTGAATCCGGTTCTTCTCCATGATCACCGTGTGGGTTCCTTCGCCAATCTCCACCAGTCGCCGGCGCGGCGCCTGGGTGAGCTTGTGGAAGACGGCCTGCGCCTCGGCCCAGGGCGTGTCCTGGTCCCATTCTGCGTGCACCACCAGGGTCGGCACGGGGATGCGTGCCGGGTCGTAGAACGGTGCACCCGCCGACCAGCGTTCACGGACATCCTTGACGACCCCGTTAGGCGCGCGCAGGACCCCGGAGGCGGCACTGTCGGGGTCGGTGGCCCAGGTGGCTTCAGCCCAGGCCTCGAACCAGCCCTCGGGGATGAGCTCTGCCTGCTTGTCCGCGGGGACGCCTTTGAGCCAGCGGGTTCGAGCCGCTGCCGGCGTCACAGTCCGGTAGGCGCCCAGGGGTGCGTTCCCCGCTAGTGCCGGGGGCATGTCGCGCAGCCACACGGGCGCGTAGAGGATCAGCCGCGCCACCTCGGCGGGGTAGCGCTCGGCGTAGGCGCCCACCAGGGTGGTTCCCCAGGACCAGCCGAGCAGGTTGACGCGGGTGATCCCGCGCCGGGCCAGGACGTGCCGCACCGCACTGCGCAGGTCGCGCACGCCCACTTCACTGTCGACGAGCGGCGGGTTGTCCGCAGCGGGGCGGTCCATTGCCGCCGGCCGGGTGGAGCGGCCGTAGCCACGCAAGTCGACCAGGTAGACGTCGTAGCCGTGGCCGGCCAGGTATTCCATCCAGGAGCAGCCGCCCAGGGGCAGATCGAAGGCCGTCTCCGATGGGTAGGTGGCACCGTGGACGTAGACCAGCACGCGTGCCGGGGTGAACGCGGCAACGCCAGCGGGGCGTTTGTTGCGGATGTAGAGGTCGATCCCCGGGGTATCGGAGGCGATCCAGTAGGATTCCGCCGCCAAGGCCGTTGCCGGACAGGGGCTCTCGGCCGAGGCAGTCGAGATGGCCAGTGCGGTGGCCAGGAGCGCCATCAGGCGCAGGAGGTTCAGGCGTGACATGGAGGACTCCCCGATCGAAGGTAGGCGCGAGGACAGGCACGTCCCCGCGCTGCCGCGGATTGTTACATGATCTGCGGGCGGCGTCCGCAGGCCCCCCGGCTGAGGTATGCTGCACATCGCCAGACGGGCACGAGCGCGGTCCGAGTCTCCTGGCCCTGAAGCCCGGCGCGCAATGGTGCGATGCGAGCCCGGCCGGGCTTGCCTCGGGACCGGGCGCGGGCCTTGCTCCACTGACAGTCATAGCCGCAACAGCCCCGGATGTCCTCCGGAAAAGATGACGAGGGACCCCACAGACCATGCTCTACAACCTTCATGAAGTGAACAAGACCCTCGCCGCCCCCGTGGTGGCCTGGGCTGACGCTACCCGCCGGATGTTCACCAATCCCTACAGTCCGCTCGCGTACATGCCCATGAGCCGACATGTGGCGGCCAGCAACGAATTGGTGGTGCGCCTGATGCGCAGCTACGACAAGCCCCTGTGGGGCCTGGACGAGACCGAGGTGGACGGTCAGCCTGTCCCCGTGGCCCTGGAGGTGGCGATGGAGAAGCCCTTCTGCAGGCTTCTGCATTTCCGGAAGGTCGTCGACCCGGAAGGTCCCGGCCTCGAGCAGCCCCGTGTCCTGGTGTTCGCCCCGCTCTCCGGGCACTATTCGACGCTACTGCGCGACACCGTGCGTACCCTGCTGCCGGATTTCGATGTCTATGTGACCGACTGGACCGACGCGCGAATGGTGCCGTTGGCTGACGGCCCTTTCCATCTGGACGACTATGTGGACTATTGCATCGCCTTCATGCGGCACCTCTCGCCGGGCTTGCAGATCATGTCCGTGTGCCAGCCCACCGTGCCCGTGCTGGTCGCGGTGTCGGTCATGTCCGAGGCGGGGGATCCCGCGACGCCACGCGGCATGGTCATGATGGGCGGTCCGATCGATGCACGCCGGAGCCCGACGGTGGTCAACGACCTCGCGATGCGTCGACCCTTCTCCTGGTTCGAGGACCGGGTCATCGACCGGGTCCCCGCCAGCTATCCCGGGTTCATGCGTCGGGTCTACCCCGGCTTCCTCCAGCACTTCAGCTTCATCGCCATGAACGCGGAGCGTCACTTTGACGCGCACAAGGACTTTTTCAACTACCTGGTTCAGGGCGACGGTGACAGCGCCGAGAGCCACCGCCGCTTCTATGACGAGTACAACGCGGTCCTGGACATGCCCGCGGAGTACTACCTGGACACCATCAAGACGGTCTTCCAGGAATTTTCTCTACCCCGGGGCCAGTACCGGCATCGGGGCAACTTGGTTCATCCGGAGGCTGTCACCGCCACGGCGCTGTTTACGATCGAGGGCGAGTTGGACGACATCTCCGGCCACGGCCAGACGGAGGCAGCCCATACGCTGTGTACGAACATTCCCGCCGAGCGTCGCCAGCACTTGATGGCCGCAGGTGTGGGCCACTACGGGATATTCAGCGGACGCCGCTTCCGGGAATCCATCTACCCGCAGATCCGCGAATTCTTCCAGCGCTACGCCTGAAGCAGGCGCCCCGGGAGCGTTAGGGTTTGCGCCCGCTCCCCGGGCGGCTAGAATAGGCCTCCTGCCGGGGTTCTCCTCGGCTGAGTACGCTTCCAATAGCCGTCGGACCCCTGCCCTATGAACGCGCGCGCACCCCTATTGAACCCGATCCCCTTGGTCATGCCGGAGCGCATCGCGCAGGAGATCGCCGTGACGGCCGTGCCGGAAGACGAGCGCGTATGGGTCCCGCAAGCGCCTGATGTCTGGTTCCGTCCGCTCATGCTCAATACCGTGGCGGGCGGTTGGTTCAACCTTCTGCGCGTGCGGAAGTCTGGCGTGCTCTCGCGCCACCGACACCCGGGCCCCGTCAACGGCTACGTCATCAAGGGCTCCTGGCGCTACCTGGAGCACTCGTGGGTTGCCTCCGAGGGCAGCTACGTCTGGGAGGCGCCGGGGGAGATTCACACGCTGGTGGTAGATGAAGATGTCACCGAAATGATCACTCTGTTCAACGTGAATGGGGCCATGATCTACCTCGATGAGCAGGGTCGCCACATCGGCTACGAAGACGTCTACACCAAGATCGAGATGTGCCGCGCCCACTACGCAAAGGTCGGCCTGGGCGCCGACTACGTGGACCAATTCATCCGCTGATCGCGGATCACCCAATTCCTATCCGCAAGGGGTTCTCCATGGCAATGGCAAACGCAATCCGCTTTCATCGCACGGGCGGTCCTGAGGTGCTGCAGTTGGACACGCTGGAGGTGGGAGCGCCTGCGCCCGGCCAGGCTCTGATACGTCAGCACGCGGTCGGCCTCAACTATATCGACGTGTACCATCGCACGGGACTCTATCCCATGCCCCTTCCGAGCGGCATCGGCCTGGAAGCCGCCGGTGTGGTGGAGGCCGTGGGGGATGGGGTCACGGACCTGGCGCCAGGGGACCGGGTGGCTTACGCGGGTGGGCCGCTGGGCGCCTACGCGGACTTGCGCCTCATCCCCGCCGATCGGCTGGTGAAACTTCCCGACGCACTGTCCTTCGAGCTGGGAGCGGCGATGATGCTCCAGGGCATGACGGCCCGTTACCTGATCCGCCGCACCTATCCGGTGAAGAGTGGAGACACGGTCGTCTTCCATGCCGCCGCGGGTGGCGTCGGGCTCATCGCCTGTCAGTGGCTCAAGGCCCTGGGGGCGACCGTCATCGGCACGGTGGGTTCCGACGCAAAGGCGGAACTGGCGCGCGCCAATGGCTGCGCCCACACCATCGTGTACACCCGCGAGAACTTCGCCGAACGGGTGAAGGAGATCACGGGCGGAACGGGTGTCCCGGTGGTGTACGACTCCGTCGGCAAGGACACGTTCACGGGGTCCCTGGATTGTCTGCAGCCCCTGGGCACCATGGTGCTCTTCGGCACGGCCTCGGGCCCGGTGCCTCCGATGGACCCGAACCTCCTGGCGCAGAAGGGTTCCCTCTACCTGACCCGGCCCACACTGACCACCTACGTGGCTAAGCGCGAGGATTTGGTCACCACCGCTAACGATCTGTTCCAGGCGGTGCTCGCTGGCCAGGTCCGCATCGATGTTCGCCAGACCTATGCCCTCGCCCAGGCCGCGCAGGCACATCTGGACCTGGAGGGGCGCCGCACCACGGGGTCCACCGTGTTGGTTCCTTAGATCCCGCCCCCGGTGGGTGGGAGCGCGTGCGACGGCAATGCGACAAGGAGTGGAAATGATTGCTGACCTGAAGGGCAAGGCCGTGCTGGTGACGGGGGCCAGCACCGGCATCGGGGCGGCGGCAGCAGCGGCCTTCGGGGCCAACGGCGCTCGGGTGGCGATTCATTACAACCGCAGCCGTGCCCAAGCCGAGGAAGTGGCTGGGCGGGTGCGTGCTGCCGGCGGCGAGGCCGTCCTGGTCAGTGGTGACCTTGCGAGCACCGCTGCTTGCGGTGACATCGTTGAGCGAACCGTCCAGGCTTTCGGGCGCATCGACGTGCTGGTGAACAACGCGGGCGCCATGGTGCAACGGCGTCCGCTTGCCGAGATTGATGACGAACTCTTCGATCAGGTGGTGCATCTGAACGTGCGCTCGGTCGTCATGACCACCGGGGCGGCCGCGGTGCACATGCGCCGACAGGGCGGCGGCAACGTCATCAACGTCACCTCCATCGCGGCGCGCCACGGCGGCGGCCCGGGTGCCCTGCTCTATGCGGGCTCGAAGGGTTTTGTAAGTACCCTGACGCGCGGCATGGCGAAGGAGTTGGTGCGCGACAAGATTCGCGTCAACGCGGTTGCACCCGGAGTGATCGCAACGCCTTTCCACGATCGCTTCAGCACGCCGGAGATGCTGGAATCTTTCCGTACCACCATTCCCATGAACCGCATCGGCGACGCCGACGAGTGTGCCGGAGCGTTTCTTTTTCTGGCCTCCGACGCACTGAGCAGCTACATCACCGGACAGATCATCGAAGTTAACGGCGGGCAGTACATGCCCTGAGGACGCGCCGGGAGTCCAGGCGCCAAAGAGCCCCGGACCCCGGTGCGGGCGTTCCCGGACAACCGGGGGGAGGATGTTATGTTTTCTTTATCGGGCAAGGTGGCCCTGGTCACCGGGGCATCGCGAGGCTTGGGCTGGGCGATGGCCCAGTCCTTGGCGAAGGCCGGCGCACGCGTGGTGCTGGCGGGCCGCGACGAGACCGCGCTGCGCTCCCGGGCGGGCGAATTGGGCGAAGCGGGCACCTGGGTTGCCTTCGATGTCACCGACCACGCCGCGGCGGCACGGGCAGTGGCGCAGATTGGCGAGCGCGAAGGGCGGCTGGACATCCTGGTGAACAACGCCGGCATCCAGCACCGGCGGCCGCTGCGCGAGTTTGAGACAGCGGACTTCCAGCGCGTCCTTGACACGAATCTGACCTCGGTTTGGGTGCTCGCGCGCGAGGCTTCGCGGCTAATGATCCCGCAGCGCGCGGGACGCATCATCATGACCGGTTCCATCACCGGTTTCGTCGCCCGACCGACGATCTCCGCCTACATCGCCAGCAAGGGCGCGGTGCATGCGCTGACCCGAGAACTGGCCATCGAACTGGCCCCGCATCGCATCACGGTGAACGCCATCGCGCCCGGGTTCTTTGCCACGGAGATGAATAGCGCGCTCATCGACAATGCCGAGTTCAACGGTTGGGTCTGCTCGCGGACCCCGGCCGGCCGTTGGGGCACGCTGGAGGAAATCGGACCGGCCGCCGTGTTTCTCGCCTCCGACGAAGCATCCTACGTGAACGGACACGTGTTGACCGTGGATGGCGGCTTTACCGCCTCCATGTGAGTTTCAGGAGACGGCCCGTGCAAGACAACTTACTGAAGCGTCGCCTGCAGGCGGGGGAGCCTGGTTTTGGGACCATGGCTTTCGAGTTTTTCGTCCCAGGCTTGCCGCAGATGGTGCGCGCGAGCGGCGCTGAGTTCCTGCTGCTCGACATGGAACACAGCGGGCTGGGTTTCGAGACCCTGAAAGACCAGATCGCGCTTTGCCGCGGTATCGGACTCACCCCCATGGTGAGGGTCCCCGCAAACCAGTATCACTTCATCGCGCGCGCGCTTGATCTGGGTGCGCAGGGCATCATGGTGCCCATGGTAGGCAGCGCTGACGAGGCGCGGGCCATCGTCTCCTGTACGCGCTACCCGCCGCAAGGCCGCCGTGGCGCGGCCTTCGGTTTCGCCCATGACGACTACGATGGCGGGGACTTGGTCGAGAAGATTCGCCTTGCCAACGAGCGCGTGCTCGTCATGGCGCTCATCGAAACCGCCGAGGGCATTGCGAACGCCGACGCCATCGCGGCGGTTCCGGGAATCGACGTGCTCTGGCTGGGTCACTTCGACTTGACCAATTTCCTGGGGATTCCCGGTCAATTCGAGCACCCGCGCTATCGCGACGCCATCGACCGGATGGTGGCTGCGGCGCGCGCCCACGGTAAGATCCTGGGCGTGATGTCTGCCTCCGACGCTTGGAGCCGCCAGTATTGGGATCTGGGATACCGGCTCTTTGCCGCCGGCGTGGACGCACACCTGCTGCAGGCGGCACTGCGCCAGTCGCTGGTCGCACTGCGCGCTATCGCGGCGGGCTAGGCCGCGCGGGCGCATGCAAGAAGGGCAAAGCAGATCGGTGCAAGGAGCGCCCGTGGCGCCTAACGAAGACTTTCATTCAAGGAGGCGGTTCGATGGCTGAGGGCAAATTTCTGGTGGGAATCACCCGCGACAATCTGCGGCCCGACGGCTCCACCATTTTCGATCCCGCCTGCCTGGAGTTGCTCAACCATCCGCGCATCACCTGGGAGTTCTTGCCCGAGTTGGAGGCGGAAATCTCACCGGCGACGGCCGCTCGCTACGACGCACTATGCGTGATGATGGCCCGGGTTACCCGGGCGAGCCTGAGCGGACCCGAGCGGCGCCTAAAACTCGTGGCGCGCTTCGGCGTCGGTTACGATACGGTGGACGTTGCGGCCTGTACCGAGCAGGGGGTCATCCTCACCATCAGTCCGGAGGGCGTGCGCCGACCCATGGCCACGGCTGCGCTAACCCTGGTGCTCATGCTGGCGCAGAAGATCATGACCAAGGACCGCCTCACCCGCGAGGGCCGTTGGGCCGAGCGCGTCCTGCACTTCGGTACGGGCCTCACCGGGCGGGTGCTGGGTTCCATTGGTGTGGGCAACATCGGCTCGGAACTCTTCCGCTTGGCCGCGCCCTTTGCCATGCGGCATCTGGCCTGCGACCCCTATGTGACGCCGCAGGCCGTGGCGCCCTTGGGCGTCGGTCTCGTGGACCTGGACACGCTGTTTCGCGAGGCGGATTTCCTCTGCGTTAACTGCCCGCTCACCGAGGAGACGCGGCATCTCGTCAACGCACGCCGCTTGGCCCTGATGAAGCCTACGGCCTATCTAGTGAACACGGCACGTGGGCCCATCGTGGATGAAAAGGCCCTGCACGGGGTCCTCGCCGCAGGAGCCATTGCCGGGGCGGGTATCGACGTCTTCGAGCAGGAACCCGTTGCCGCAGACAACCCCCTTCTCGGGCTCGGCAATATCATCGTCACGCCCCATCACGTGGGCCTGACCGACGAATGCATCAACACCATCGCCGCCGCGGTCTTCAGTTCCTGCCGTGAACTCGCGGCTGGGAAATCCCCGCGAAACGTGGTGAACCAGCAGGTCCTGGGGAGAGTTCCGCACTACTTCCACGCCTGAACTCGCGCAGCCGGAGGCCCTGCGGCACCCCAGGAGATGAACCGGAAACCCGCCCCGGGGCTCTTACCGAGGTGGACGCCCTGGGCGCGTTCCGGGACCTGTTTCCTAGCCGGGCCCGGAATGGCTCACGGCCTCCGCGCTAGACCAAAAACCACGCGCGCGGCAGCTGGTCGGTGCCGTTGCGGAGACCTGACCACGAACGTACAAGGAACTCCCCATGAAGCTCAGGCTATCGAGCGCGGTTGCGGCCGCACTGATTCTCACCGCCGGATCGGCGATTTCTCCGGCAAGCGCGGCTACTGCGCTGGTCACCTTCGACCCGCCAGCCACCCTTACAGGGCCCAGCATCTACGTCGCTGTTCCCGGCCCGCAGACCATCACTACGGCCCCCGCCACCTTCACGGGTGGCGTAGCGCTCGGGTTCGCCACGTTCTTCCCGGCCATCGCCTTCGCAACGGCGCCCAATGTCTACGGTACGGCAAACTTTGGAAATGGTCTGTCCAAGACCCTAACGATGGACATCGATCCTGCCTTTACCACCACGGAGGTGAGTTTCGCGCTGTTCAACGGCGAAACCTTCGCGCAGTCCTATACGGTGGACGCCTACAACGGTACAACCCTGGTGGCGAGTCAAACCCTGAGCAATCTGGCGGCCAACTTCCAGTCGGGCTACGGCCTGATCGATCTGGTGAACGCCGGGGGCATTACCAAGGTTAATACTTACGCTGTCGGGACGCCTGGGGTGTGGGACTTCCTCATCGACACTGTGGCGTTCAACCAGAACATCACCAGCGTGGTCAACGCACCTCCGCCCCCGTCGACGACCCCGCTACCCCCGGCGACGCCCGTGCAGGCCCACCGTCACGGGCACCGCAAGGGCGAGACTGAACTCGTGGAAGTGGATTTCGGTGATGACGTTAACGACGTTCGCGGCTCCGTCACCGTGCTCAACGTCACGCCGGTCGTCCCCGAGCCCTCCACCTGGGTGATGCTCGCCCTGGGCCTGGGTATGGCGGGGGTCGTTATCCGCCGCCGCGCAGCCTGAGCAATTCCCTCCTGCTGTGGGCAGGAGGTTTCGTTCCAAAGGCCAGGTCCGCGAGAGGCATCCCGCCGACCGGGTGCCGCATCTGTCTCCGCCGAGCTTAGCCCGGGTAACACGCGGTAACCAATCAATGCCGGTTAGTAGTCCGAAAGGACTGCTAATACCGCGAAGCGCCGTCATCTCAATGCCTTAATGTTCTCCTCGCGAGACCAGAAGTTCCCTGCAAAGAGATAAAACGGAGCATCCCAATGTCCCTGCGACGCAACCTGTTGTCCCTGTCCGTCCTGGCTGCCCTTGCCGCCGCCCCCCTTGCGCAGGCCGAAGAATTCGAGCACGGCCGCTACGACCACGTCCTGCTGCTGAGCGTTGACGGCCTGCATGCCGTGGATGCCGAGCATTACATCGCGAGCAAACCTGCTTCCAACCTCGCGAAGCTGGCCGCGCACGGTGTGCGTTTCACCAACGCGTCGAGTTCGCGCCCGTCGGATTCCTTTCCCGGGGTGCTCGCCCTGGTGACCGGCGGTAGCCCCGCCGCCCATGGCGTGTTCTACGACGTGAGCTGGGACCGCAGCCAGTACGACCCCGCAGGGGCCGGCTGCACCGGGACGCCCGGCATCCAAACCACCTACGACGAGTCCATCGACACGGTCGACGCCTCGGGGATCTCGCTCGATGCCATCGACCCGACGCTGTTGCCCTGGGGCATCAAGAACGGCCAGTGCGTGCGCATCTATCCGCACGACTTCGTCCAGGTCAACACCGTTTTCGAGGTCGCCAAGGCCGCCCATAAGCGGACCGCCTGGGCCGACAAGCACCCCGCCTACGACCTGGTGAACGGTCCTTCCGGCAAGGGTGTGGATGACCTCTACACGCCTGAGATCACCAGCCCCGCCTTTGATGCCACCCAGGGCGTCGTGTGCACCTCCGTCAATGACGAGAAGAAGGTCGCCGCCATCCTCAACGAGATCAAGGGACTGGACCATGCGGGGAAGAAACGCGTGGGCACCCCCGCCATCTTCGGCATGAACTTCCAGGCCGTCAGCGTTGGCCAGAAAGTCACCCACAGCAAGACACCGGCCAAGGGTAGCGGTCCGGACTTCTGCAACCGCGCGGATGCCGCGCTCGATGCCGCGGCTACTGCCCTCCAGGGAAAGTCTGGTGGCTACGTTGCCGAGACGCTGGTGCCCACGGAGGTGCTGCAGTACTCCCTGGACTATGTGGACGGTGCGTTGGGCAGGATGGTCGGTGCGCTGCGGCAGCAGGGCAAGCTGGATTCCACGATGATCATCCTTTCGGCTAAACACGGCCAGAGCCCGATCGACCCGCAGCAGGCAAAGAAGGTGGGCGGTCTTCAGGGAAACATCGCCGCTCTAGCCGTGGACGCCTCCGACGTCGGCATTCAGCAGGCCCTGGTTGCCGCTGGCGAGAACGAAGATTCCGTCGCGCTCATCTGGCTGCAGGATCAGACTCAGGCCGCAGCCGCGGCGGTATTCCTGCGCAAGTACTCGGCGCCGGGCTTCCCAGGCGGACTGGCCATACAGAGCGTCCTGGCGGGTGAGTCGCTAACGCTCAAGTTCCGCGACCCCATGGGCGACAACACGACGCCGGATCTCATCGTGCTGCCGCCGGCGGGTACGATCTACACCGGCTCGAGCAAGAAAAATGCTGAGCACGGCGGATTCAGTGCCGATGACACAAGCGTCGCCTTGATCGTCGCCAGCCCGCGGCTGCACGGTGCCGTCGTGAAGTCCCCGGTGGAGACTGCCCAGGTTGCGCCCACTATCCTGGAGGCCCTTGGGCTTCCGGCTGGCGAGTTGAAGGCCGTGCAACTCGAGAAGACGACGGCCCTGCCCGCCGTCCAGTAATCAGGTAACGGCGCCAGGCTTGAGCCCGGCGCCCTTCAGTTGCCATCCGAAGCTCTGGCCCCTCCCGGTCCAGGGCTTTTTTTTTGCGCCAGCAGGGGCGCACGCTCTCGGGTGCCCGTCCTCTAGCGGATGCCGACGCCACGCACTTTGATGAGGCACCGACCACCGGCGAGTGTGACGGTGCTGGAGCCCTACCTTGAAGGCTGTGGGCCGGTAACCGGTCTGCAGACGGCGTTGTAGGCTAACCCGGCAGATTGTGCAGGACCGAGCGCAGCGGATTGGACGCGAAGTGCTGCTTCCACCCTGCTCCCCGGGGTGCTCGCCCACCCGATGCAGCAAGTCCACGACGTAGGTATAGGGATCCACGTGGTGCAGCCTGCAGGTCGCGAGCAGGCGCTAACACCACTGCCCTCCGGCAGGCAAGAGGTGCTTCGACATCGCGATCATAACCTTCTAATTCGTCAGCTTTTTTCCCTGTTGCCTCAAGTCAGTGCCATTGGAATATGACCTGAGCCCTGGTGAGTGGCTGAACCGCCCACGCGACGGTCAGGCCCAGGTTTGCGGTGGCACAGCGCATCATTGGCATCGAGCAAGGCAACTTTGGCGACCAGCAGGCTTGTCGCGAAGGTGCCTGAGCACTGCGCATCAGTGTAGGGCCAGGCCACCGGGTGCATTACGCCTTGTGGGGCCGACCCGTGGTTTTGTTGCCGTGCGGCGGCAACAAGAGGTCTCAGGAGGCGGACATTGCCCGGACGGTGGGTTACTGGCAGGACTGGCAAGGGAGAGCCGATGAGAAGGCGTAGACCTCATGATCATGCGATGGCCGCGGTGTACCGCAACGCTCCTGCTTTTGCGCTGGGGCTGATCAACGGCCCACTCGAAGATGGCGACCCAGCCGAACGGCTCATCGCGCTGCGCCAGATGGCTGAGGTTTTCGGCGAGGTTCAAGTGGTATCGCTCGCGCAGGCCGCCTGAGTAGGGATGGGCTGTAGCCAAGCATAAAGCGCCAGGCGCGTCTGGGCCGACTACTTCCCGGCGAGCCTAATTCCCGACGACCTCAGGCAGGGTAGAGCGCGTCACGATCGATGTCCCGAAGACTGGCGCGGCCCAGGAGCGTGAGCGCGACGTCAATTTCGTTGCGCAGGATGGAAAGTGCGCGGGCTACGCCAGCCTCCCCGCCGGATGCCAACCCGTATAAGAAGGGGCGGCCGATCATGCAGGCGTTGGCGCCCAGGGCAAATGCTTTGATGACGTCCGATCCGCGGCGCACGCCACCGTCCAAGATCACGTCACCCCGGCCGGCGACGGCATCGACCACGCCGGGCAGGGCGGCAATGGCTGAGGGGACGCCGTCGAGTTGACGGCCGCCGTGGTTGGAAACGATGACGCCTGCGACACCGTTATCCATGGCCAGTCGGGCGTCGAGCGGGTTCAGCACGCCCTTCAAGAGCACCGGCCCGCCAAAGAGGTCGGCTGCCCAGCGGACGTCCTTCCAGGTCACGGACTGGTCGAACTGGGAGTTGACGAAGGCGGCGATGGTGAAGAAGTCTTTACCCTTGGAGCCGGCATCGGAAAAGTTGGCGAGCGCGATCCGCGGGCTCGCGAGGAAGCGCAGCGTCCACCGGTAGTGCAGCGCAAAATCCAGGAGATTCGACGCCCTGAGCCGCGGTGGGATGGTGAACCCGTTACGGACGTCACGCTCACGGCTGCCCTGGGTCGCCAGGTCCACGGTGATGACGAGGGCCTGGCAACCCGCCGCCTTCGCCCGCCGGACCATCGAGGCGCAAAGCTCCCGATCTTTCATGACATAGAGTTGGAACCACCAAGGCGTGCGGATCGCCTCGGCGATCTGCTCGATACTGGAGGTCGCCATGGTGCTCAGGCAAAAGCCGGCACCAGCGGCTTGTGCAGCCCGCGCGGCGTCCATGGCCCCGCCCGGAGAGATGAGTGCGGGCAGGCCCGTGGGCGCCAAAATCAGTGGCAGGTCCTGGCGCTGCCCCAGCACGGTGGTGGAGTGGTCCAAATGGGACACATCGACTAACGCTCGGGGCAATAGGCGCAGCCGCGCGAAATCCGAGCGGTTGGCCTCCAGCGTGACCTCGTCGCCGGCGCCGCCGTCGATGAAGTCGAAAACCGCACGCGGCAGGCGCGCACGCGCAGCACGTCGCAGGTCGTCGATGCTGGTGATGATCACGTCCGCTGCCACTCCCGCCGGCGCGCCGCGACTAGTGCGCGCTGTCGAGCGACAGGAACGCCACGGCGTAGGGTCCGAGCTGCAGCGCGTCCAGGTTCTCAAGCACCTGGCGGTGCTGTTGGAACTCGACCGGCCGGCAGGTTGCCGCCAGGAAAGTCGCCTCATCGAGCACGCCCATCCAGGCCGTGCCGTTTGGCGCACCGCGCAGCGTCACGGTCTGCGCCGTCGCGGTGAGGTTCGCCAGCCAGAGCGTCGTGCCCTTCCGGGTTCCGTAGGCCAGCGCGCGAACGGCCCCGGGAGCTGAGGAACTCACCGCGCGCAGCTTCTGCCCTGCGCCCCTGGCAACCCCGGAGAGCACATGAAAGCCCGGATAGACCGCAGCGCCGGGCGTCGTGTCGTAGAAAGGCTGATCCTGGTCCATGGGGCGATAGATGTAGCCTAGGGGGCCCGTGGAAGCGCCCAGGCTGATGGATTCGAGGCCCTCGTAGGCCAGCGTTGCCAGGTAGCCCAAGGCCCAACTGGCACCGAACAAGCCACGCTGGCGCGGGTCCATGCGCGCGAGGCACACGCGGATGTTGTCCGGATTGGGTGTGAAGCTGGCCCCATGGGGATTGTCGCGGCAGCCGATGGCTGAGGGGCCCACGCGGTAGGCCGCCTGTCCCAGGAAAGACCGTGCCGTCTGCACCTGGAAGGGCAGGGCCTCGAGCGTCTCCATGACGGAGCGGTCGTCGGCTGCGTGCACGATCGGGCAGGTGGTGTTGCTCGCGAAGTCCAGCAGGCTCGCGGGGGGGCGCTTGCGATTGAGTTCCGTGAAGAATGACAGCATTCCGCCGCCCAGACGCACGCCGGGGAACGCGGTGCGGGCGGCCGCGTACAGTTCCTCCAGGGCCGGAGCGGGCGGACGCTCGCCGCCGGGTAGCACCGACTTGAGGTCACCCTCCGGACATAGCATCAGGGCCGAGGGCTTGAGGCCGGCCTCGCGCACATGGGCAGCGGCCCGTTCGAGTTCCTCGTGGAATCCGTCCACGCGGCGCACCAGGATTTCCAGCAAGGGGACTGCGCCCGTCTGTTCACACAGCACGCGATAACCGTAGAGGTCGGCCAGCACCTCCGGGCGCGCGCTGTCGTAGCGGCAGGCGAGGACTCGGGGGTGGGCCAGCTTGAGCAAATGGAGGCGTTGCAGGCTTGGGGCGATCTCCTCTGCTGGCAGGCCCAGCCCCACGGGCGGCAGGACCTCGTCGAGATGTTTACCCAGTCGGACCTCTATCGCAGCGCCCACATTTTCTGGGGCCTTGGACTTGGCTGCCTTGCCCGCGAGGCTCAAGGTGACGCTCTGCTGCACTTCCTCGCCAGCAGCCAGCGTGTAGGGCCAGGGCAGAGCAAGCGGGCGCACGTAGGTCTTGAAGGAGGCGTCGGTCCAATTGCGGTGATCCTCCATCTCAAAGGTGTCCCCCTCCATGCGTACCGTGACCGTCAGCCCCGGCAAGGCCTCGTGGGTGAGCGCCCGGATGTTCCGGTGGGGCTGCACAGGATCCACCAGGGCCGGGAAGCCTGCCGCCTCCAGGGAGCCGTCCACGTGCTCTACGCTGAGCGGGTGACCCGCCGTGCCCGCGAGCGGGTGCAGGACGACGAAGCCCGTGCGCGCCGTCAAAAAAGTCGCGGCGGGGCGTGCCACGCAGTCGAAGCTGAGGCTACCGTCGGGTCTGCCCTCGATGCGAGCGCTAAATTGCAGTTCCTGTCCCTCGCGCTGGCACAGCGCGTCGTAGGTGATGGAGAAACCCGGCTGCGCGCGGTTGATCTGGAGCTTGCTCAGCTTCGGCACGTAGGTGCCCCAATTTTCGTCGCGGACCAGGAAAGCCAGGCTGCGCAGCACTTCCACGCCATGCACGCGCAGGTAACGCAGCGCACCGTTGTCGAACTCCACGGTGAGCGGACCGGCGCTCAGGATTTCGCCCGGGAGATCGGGCTGCGTCGTCCCGCAGCGAACGACCGCCGACGATGGAAGTGGTTTAGCCATGGAGGAGTTGTCCTTCTTCTGAGGGTTTGAGGGAGCTCAGATGACCCGATTCGTTTCCGGATCGATGAGCACCGCGCGATTCATGTCCAAAGCCAAATCCAACTTCTCGCCCGGACGCGAAACGTCGTGGGACTGTAACTCGGCGACTACGTCACGCTCGCCCAGGCGGAAGGTGGCATAGGTGCGCGAACCGGTGGGCTGCACGAGATCGATGAGCGCGCTGTAACGCACTAGGCCCTCGCGGGCGTCGTCGCCGGCCGCCCGCAGGATGTGCTCGGGGCGCAGCCCCAGGGTGAGCGCGCCGCCGCGGCGAGCTTCCAGGGCGCCCCGGCGCGCGGCCGGCAGTGGAAGGCTCAGGGTGGGAGTCAGTCGTACCGCCGGCCCCGAGGACTGCTCATCGACGGTGGCGGGAAGGAAGTTCATGGCGGGCGAGCCCAGGAACCCGGCCACGTAGCCCGTGGCGGGCCGCTCGTAAAGGTCGAGCGGGCTTCCTGCCTGTTCGATGCGGCCTTCGCGCAGCAGCACGATCCGATCGGCCATGGTCATCGCCTCCACCTGGTCGTGGGTGACGTAGATCATCGTCTTGCCCAACTCCTGATGCAGGCGCTTGATCTCGCCGCGCATCTCGTCGCGCAACTGCGCATCGAGGTTCGACAAGGGTTCATCGAAGAGGTAGAGGCGGGCGTTTCGGACGATGGCCCGTCCAATGGCCACCCGCTGGAGCTGACCGCCCGAGAGCTGTCGCGGGAAGCGTTGGAGCAGGTGGTCGATGGCGAGCATGCGGGCAGCGCGGCGCACCTTGGGCTCGATCTCCGACTTGGGCGTGCGCCGCGCGCGCAATCCGAAGGCGATATTGTCGAACACAGTCATGTAGGGGTAGAGCGCGTAGTTCTGGAACACCATGGCGATGTCCCGGTCCTTGGGCGCCACATCGTTTACGCGCTCTCCGGCGATTTCGATGTCGCCGGCATCCGCATCCTCAAGGCCCGCGATCGTGCGCAGCAGGGTGCTCTTTCCGCAGCCGGACTGGCCCACCAGGACGGTGAACTCACCCGCGGGGATTTCCAGGTCGATGCCCCGCACGGCGTGGACCGGCCCGTAGTGTTTGTGCAGTGCCTTGATTTTGAGGTCGGCCATGGCCTTGTCGGTTCCTAACCTTTTACCGCGCCCAGCGAGATGCCGCGGACGAGGTAGCGCTGCATGAATCCCACGGCGATAAAGATGGGTAGGGTACCCAGCACCGACATGGCGGAGATCTTGGACCAAAAGTTCGACTGCCCGCCGAAGTAATGTGTGACTTGCACGGTATAGGTGGTCACCTCCGTGCGCGTGAGCACCAGGGCGAAGAGAAAGTCGTTCCAAGCGAAGACGAAGGTGAAAATGGCCGTGGCAAGCATCCCCGCGCGTGCCATGGGCAACACCACTTTCCAGATCACCTCCCAGCGCGTGCACCCGTCCACCAGGGCGGATTCCTCCAGGGCCTTGGGGATATCCTGGATGTAGCCGCGCATCATCCAGATGACGTAGGGGAGGTTGAAGGCCGTGTAGAGCAGGATCACGCCCAGGAAACTGTCCACCAAGCCCAGCCATACGTAGAGCAGGAAGATCGGAAAAACCACTGCGATGGGTGGGATCATGCGCTGGGATAGGATCCAATCCGACAGGCGGTCACCACCGGTGCGGAAGCGCGCGATGCTGTAGGCGCAAAGCGTACCGAGCAGCATCGCCAGCACGGTGCTCACTCCCGCCACCACCAGGCTGTTCCAGACGGTCAGCGCATCCCCGTCCCTGAACAGCACAGCGTAGTTGCCGAACTGCAACTGCGCGGGGAACCAACGCGGCGGGTAGGCGTAGATCTCGTCGGCGGTCTTTAACGAGATCATGAAGAGCCAGTAGATCGGGAAGAGGAAGACCAGCGTGACGGCCGTGGCGAGCATCAGGCGCAGCCCCTGGCGCACCTGGCGGCGAGCCGGCCCCCTCACCGGGACAACTCCACGCGGCGCAGGGCCGCCATCACCAGGCCAGAGAGCAGGAGGATGACCAGGAAAGCGACCGCTGCGGTGTAGCTGATCTCAAACTGCTGGAAGCCCTTGATGTAGGTAAATATGGAGATAGTCTCGGTGCGCATGCCGGGTCCGCCCTGTGTGAGCGCCCAGACCACGTCGAAGATCCGAAACAGGTCCAGCCCTCGGATCAGCACCGCAACCGCCATCACCGGCCAGATGGCCGGCAGCACGATACGGAAGAAGGTCCGCCAGTAGCCCGCGCCATCGATGGCCGCTGCTTCCATCTGCGAGCGGTCGACGCTCGCCAGCGCGGCCAGCAGCAGGATGAACATGAACGGCGTCCACTGCCAGACTTCAGCCAGGATAATGGCCGGGTACACCAGTTCGGGGTTGATGGTCCACAGCAGCGGCATCTCCCGGCCGAACACCCAGCCCAGGATCTGATTCACCGGGCCGAAGCGATTGTCCAGTAACAGGGACCACGTGGCGCCCGCAACGATGGGCGAGACCACCACCGGGAGCACCAGCAGGCCGACGAACACCGAGCGCCCGGGCATTTTGTCGAGGAAGAGCTGCGCCAGCGCCAAGCCCAGGAGCAACTCCAGGGGGAGCGCAATGGCGGTGAAGAGGACGGTGTGCAGCAGCGATGTCCACAGGCGTGGGTCATGGAAGAGCTGGATGTAATTCACCAGCCCCTGGAAGCTTTTGTCGTTGTCGGTCATGGTGATGCCCTGGAAACTGGCAACCACCAGATAGGCGAGGGGAAACACACCCACGAGTAACAGGATGAGGATGGCCGGAGCCACCAGAAGCAAGGGGAAGTTGCGGTCCGCGAAACGCGCGGTCCCGCCCCTGGAGGCCAAGGGCAGGGCCTAGGGCTGCGGGCGCGCGCGCCGGAGTTCCGGTCGCGCGCTCGACACGGCCGGGGTAGTCCATACCCCGGCGAGGACTGAGATCACTTGGGATAGGCGCCCGATTTGGCGGCCCAGCCCGCATACACAGCCTTTTGCCGGTCTACGCCCACCTTTTGGGTGACGGCATCCCACTGGCTGGCCATCTCGTCGAGGATCGCCTTGGGATCGTCGCCGGCCCACAGGCGCTGGATGCCCTGGCGGATGGCTTCCTCATACTTGTCCGTCTGGATCAGCGACAGGTCCAGAAGGCCGGTCTCCGATGCCTGCTTGAGGGTGGCCAGGTAGTGCTTCGCATCGGGCCACAGTGCCAGATAGGACGGCGCGCTGTAGTGCGAGGTGCGGAAGGGGTCACGCAGCGAATAGGGGAGTTCCGTGCGTTGCAGGGAGATCTCTTCGCTGTTGAGCCACTGGATGAACAGGTAGGCGACTTCCTTCTGCTTGCTGGTGGAGGCCACCGAGAGCGCAAAGCCCGCCGCCAGTTCCGGGTGCCCGCCCGGGGGCAGGGCGTAGCCTACCTTGCCGGCGATCTTGGACTTCGGGACCCAGTCCAGCGCCTTCTCGTCCGCGAGGTAACCCGCGGCCCAGCGCCCGTAGGGTGGCCAGGAGATGGTCATCGCGCTCTCGCCCTTCAAGAACGTGGCGAGGTTGTCCACGAAGCCGAACTTCTCCACGCCCTTGGGCATGAACCGGTTCTCGTTACGCATCTCGGTGAGCACCTTGACACCGATGGGGCTGTTCACCGTCGCCTTCATGGTGTTCGCGTCGAAGAAGCGACCCCCTTCGTTGCGGAAGCGCTCCTCGAACATGAACATCGCGTAGGGCGCTTCGCGGAAGAAGGCGGCACCGTAGACACCCTCCTTCTTAAGCTTCTCGGTCAGGAAGTTGCCGATCTCGTCGAATTGCTTCCAAGTGGTGGGCGGTGCCAGTTCGTAGTTGAACTTCGCTTTGAAGTCCTTCTTCAGGCCCGCATTGGCGAAGATGTCCTTCCGGTAGTACATGACGAAAACGTCACCGTCGTCGGGGAAGCCGTAGATCTTCCCGTTGACCTTCATCTGGTTGTCGCGATAGGTCGGGGCGATCTTCTGCAACTCGTCGCGGAAGCCGAACTTGTCCACGTAGGTGTCGAGCTGCTCCAGGGCACCGGCCTGTACCAGGTCGGGCATCCAGGCGGGAATCACGTTCAGCGCATCGTAGGCGCCCGTACCGGCGCGATACTCTTGCATGATTTTGGTGAACATCTCGGCCGTGGGGACCTCGATCACCTTGACCTTGACGCCGGTTAGTTTTTCCCAGAGGGGGCCGGAGAATTTCTGCGGGTCCAGGGATTGGAGGCCAGCTTCCCAAACGATGGTGATGGTCTTGCCGGCGTATTTCTTGGCGGCCTCGACCGCCCGATCGCCAGCGGTCTCAGCGCCAGCGAGCGCGCTCCAGGCGAGCACGGCGGACGCCATGCCAGCCAAGGTCAGCGTGCGAAGGGCCCGCGACCAAGGCAGAGCGGGTCTGCTCATGATGTATCCTCCCATGATAACGTTATGTTTTGTGGCGAAGCCCGAAGGCTTCTGTATTCTTAGTTTTACCGCTTGGCAGCGCACCGGGCCCGCTTCCTCCCCAGGGACGGCCCGTCCCCGGGGAAGAAGCGGCGCCAAGCGCGCCCCTGCCATCAACCGAGCAGGCGACGGATTATGTTGAACAGCGCTGCGCACTGTCAAGCAAGCGCGCGCTCGAGCAGGCGCCGCGCAACTCGCACGGGCGAGGATCGAGCCCGCGAGTCCGTCGCAGCGACGCCCTAGTCAGAGACGGCAGCTGCGACCCGGTAAATCCGCGAGCACCGCCGTGCCCTTCGTCCCGGGGTGGCTGCTCGACGCTGCGGTCAAGCGAGGAGCGTGGGGCATGTGCAGTGCAGGATGCGCTGCATTATCTGCTTTAAGCCGCGCTGGCGGACCCTTGCGGCGAGCGGTGCATCCGGTGGTGATGACCCGCACCGCGCTCGAGGCGAAGTTGGCGCGTGGCGAGCGCTTCATTGCGAGGGTGGCGCGCGGGCAGAAGATATTTCTGTCAGGCGATGCCAATGAGTTCGCGGAGCTGGCCGAAGATCGGGCAGCTTAAGGAACCCGGCCCGACGCCGCCGAGGTGCAGCGGTTGCTCTCAGCGGGGGTGAGAAACCTCGCCGACGCGCGCGTGACCAGGATCGGCCTCGAGACGCGCTTCGATGCAGCGTACGAGGCACTCATGGAGTCAGCGCTGGCCGCGTTGTGGCGCATGGCTACCGGCCGGACACGAATCGTCCGGGGGATCGGGATCATCTGACGCTGGCGCCGGGGCTGCTGCTGACCATTGGCCTCACGCGAGCCCCGGGCCACGGTGATCGATACGCTGCAACGCACGCGCAATCCGTCCGATTACACGGGTGAGGATATCGGCGATTCCTCGACGGAACATTGCATCGCCGAGGCCGAAGGATTGTTGCCGGATGTCACGGCCTAGCTCAAGGTCCATCGGGAGCAGCTGATAATTCCGCAGAGATGATGGCGTCGCGATTCCCGAAAGTGGTGGCGGAGGTTACCGGGGGCCGGCTAAAAGCAGACTTACCGTCATCGCAGTTGTCCTTCTCAAACGGATCGATCCCTTTACGTGTGCTCCTTTAACAAGGATAGCTACCATTCCTCTTCCCGGACAGTTAACTACGTCCTCATAATGCGGCGATGCAGCGACTCCCAGGCTGCGCGAGGATACCCAAACGAGGTAGCAATGTGCCGGAAAGACCGCCCGACTCCTCCCGGCACCAAGCGGGCCACCGGCACTGCAACCGAGCCTGCTGCGGCATGACCGCCCAAGGGCTTCTCAGCGGGACTTCGCAAGCTTTGACTTCTGTGAAGTATAAGTTACAATTGAGGCTGCGCCATGATGGAGGTGCGCCGGTATCAGCGCCTTGATAGCGAAGTACCACTGACCGATTGGCTTGCCGGAATGCGTGACGCGCGGGCCAGGGCCAAACTGGAAATCCGTTTTCGACGGGTGTCCTTGGGGATTTTCGGCAACACCAAGCCGGTCGGCGAAGGTGTGCAGGAGTTGCGCGAAGACATGGCTCCCAGCTATCGCGTGTATCCGGGGCGGCATGGCGCAACGCTCGTCATCCTGCTCTGTGGCGACGACAAGCGCGCGCAGGATGCGGACATCAAACGGGCCAAGGAATACTGGGCGGACTGGGAACGGAGAAACACATGAGCCATCGCAAACATGCCGCTTCGATACCGCATGCCGAAGCGACCATTGCCGAACTACGAACTGATCGTTTATTCGCAGTGGAGTACCTGAAATCGGCGCTGGAAGAATTGGACAATCCCGAGCATCGCGCCGTCGGCCTGCTCGCGCTGCGTGACGTGGCCGAAGCCTATGGTGGGCTTGCCAACGTCGCGCAAGAAGCAGGCGTCACCCGCGAGGCGTTGTATCGGGCGCTGTCACCGAGCGGCAACCCGACACTCAAGACGCTGCTGGCGGTGCTTCACGCTGTCGGTATGCGACTGTCGGTTGTGCCAGCCGAGCCTACTCCGGTTCATGGCTAAGCTTCACGTCACCTAAGCCAGCGTATGCCGTCCCGGCTGATGACACCTATAGCTTGTGCTGCCCGATGATAGGGCATGCTGGGTAGATGGGGCCGAGCATCAGCGTGTGGATCTTCGCTCTCGTGATGGCAACCCGAAGAATCTTGCGACTTCGATGGTATGGCGGCTCGTCTTCCCACCACACGAATGACGAAACCATTTTCCGACCGTCGTGCCGTGCCTCGCGAACCACGATGACGCCATCGAACTGTTTTCCCTTTGCCTTGTGCACATTCATCACTTGCACGCCTGGCCCTGGTGGCCAGCAGGGACGATACGGGCAAATTTACCGGCGTTCTTCACCGCCGCTGGCGAGCGAGGGACTTATCGCTTGGTCGAATTCATTGATGTCGATATCGATAATCGGCGATCAGGCCTCCGAAAAACAGGAGGGGCGTAAGCCTTTCCCAAAGTAAGGCGGGAGCTTAGCCCTGGTTGTCGCAGAGACATGAAAAAAGGCTCCTCGGCGGAATCTGTGGGTGGTTTTGGGGCTGCGGAGCAGGTGCTGAAGTGGAGTTTAGGTACTTGTAGAGCTTGCGGCAGGTGGCGTCTAAGGAGTTCTGTGCCTCTTCGGTGATCCGTGGCCAGAGCAGCGGACCTCCATCGGGGTCGAGCGACTCCTCGATGGATCGGCGGGCAGACATCTTCTTCAGCTTCGGGTCCTCGTAGCGCTGGCGGATGATCTCACCGCCAAGCATCCAGAGCTGATCCCGGTGCCGGCGCAG
>JANXRW010000054.1 GCA_025356655.1 Betaproteobacteria bacterium
AGCCCGGGTTGCAAGGATCTGCCCGGCCTTACGCGCCCTACGCACCCATCCCGTTCAGCAACCTGACTGTCCCGGAATCACCATCCCGGCGACTTTGCGCGTAGAAAGCCAGATTTACGCGCATTCCGGTAGCCGCTTACAAGTACTTCGCAACCGAGCGACGTTAGATGAATTCAACGAGTTCCCGGCGGCGCGCGCAGCGTTTCCACCAAGTCCAGCGCTGCCGCCGACCATTGCAGCAGGCCAAGTCCTCGCTGGGGCCGCTTGGGAATGGCCTCCATTGCAACCTTGGCGGCATCCGTGGCACGGTGGCGAGTGAACGGCGGGCGGTTCGATCTCCAGGGCTTGACGATCTAGCCGAACAGGGCCCGGGCCTCCAGGACCTCAGGCAAGGCCCACCGCGGCCTCACCCAAAACTCCCTCCCATGCCTTGCCCGACGGGGGCTTTTGGCTCAAGCAAACCCACCGATCTGCCGTTAGCACCGGGAGACCCTGCCGCTAGACGGAGAACGCCCGTGTCCGCACTGCTCGATCAATTGGCTTTCTGGAAGAAATTTTGCCTCCTCGGCTGTCTGGCGCTCGTAGCGGCAGCCATACCGAGCGCGCTCTACTTGCGCGAGATGGGCTCCGCTATCCAGATCTCGGCCCTGGAGGCCCGCGGCATCGCACCCGAGGGCGCGCTGTTGCACCTGTTGCGCCTAGCGCAGCAGCACCGGGGCCTGAGCGCTCGGATGCTCTCCGGAGATGCCACCGCGGCCACGCCACGCCAATCCCGTCAGGCGGAGGTCGACCAGGCCGTGACTAGTCTCGACGTGATGATCGAGAAGGACGCGGCCGCACCGGAAACCAGCGAACTGTGGGCGCAGATCCGTCAGGAATGGAAAGACCTCGGACCCGCCGTGGCCTCCCGTGCCGTGGACGCCCCGACGAGCTTCGCCCGTCACACCGAGATGATCCGGCATATGCTCTTGCTCGGCGACCGCCTCGTGGATCACTTCGGCCTGTCCCAGGACGCCGCCCCGGACAGCACCCACCTCATCAACGCGTTGCTGGTGCAATCGCCCGCGCTCATGGAAGACCTCGGCAAGCTGCACGGGCTTGGCGCAGCGCTGTTGGTGGCCAAGCGAGCGCTCCTTGAGGATCGCCTGCCGGTGGCGGGGACGCTAGAGAGCGCCCGGACCCGGATGCCCATCCTAAACACCGAACTGCGCAAGGCTGCGCTGGCCAACCCCACCCTGACGGGTGTCATCGAGGAGCCAGCCAAAGCAGCGCATACCGCGGCCGGCGGCGCGCTGGATTTGGTGCAGGCGCAGGTGCTCATGGCCGAGACGCTGGGCTACTCCCCGGACCAGTACTTCGCCCAACTCACGACGGCGATCGACGCCCAGGGGGAACTCACCGATAAGTTGCTCCCGGCACTGGCCCGCCTGCTCGACGACCGGATCACCGCCCTGGAGACCCGCGCCGCGCTGAGCGTGGGCGGCACGCTCGCATTGCTCGTGGCCAACCTGCTGCTGGGCATCCTCATTACCCGCTCCGTCAGCCGCGCCCTGGGCGAGGCGGTGGTGCAAGCGGAAGCCGTGGCCGCGGGCGACCTACGCCCCCGCCTGCTCGATCTCCGAGGCGACGAGTTCGGGCGCCTAGCACAGGCCCTACAGCAGATGTGCGCGCGCCTGGCCAAGACGATGCAAGAGGTCGGTGTCGCTGCTTCTCAGGTCACCGCGACGGCGGGGCAACTCTCCCAAGGCGCGCGCCAAGTGGCGGAAGCCTCCGCCTCACAGAGCGAATCCGCCGCCGGCACCGCCTCCGCGGTGGAGCAAGTGACGGTGAGCGTTAGCTCGGTGTCGGATTTGGCCGAGGAGGTTCGCGACCGCTCCCAGGCAAGCCTGGACCGCAGCGTGGAAGGCACCGAACATATGCAAAACCTGGCCCACGAAATCCATGGCTTAGGTGGCACGGTCCGCGAGATCTCCAGTGCGGTGGATGCCTTCGCGAGCAGCACTGCGGCCATTACCAGCATGACCCGCCGGGTCAAGGACATCGCCGACCAAACGAACCTGCTGGCGTTGAACGCAGCCATCGAGGCGGCCCGCGCGGGCGAGCAAGGACGCGGCTTCGCCGTGGTGGCCGATGAGGTGCGCAAGCTCGCGGACAAGTCATCCCAGGCTGCGGGCGAGATCGACGAAGTCACGCGCACGCTGGCGAGCCAGTCCCACAACCTGGAGGACGTGATTACGCGCAGCCACGCCGCCCTAGAAAACTCGCGCGCCCATGCCGAGCGCGTGGTGGGTGCCCTGGACACCGCGCGGGGCTCCGCCGCGGAAGCCGCCCGTGGCGTAGGCGACATTTCCAATTCCGTGCGCGAGCAAACGGTCGCCTCCTCGGAGATCGCCCGCAACGTGGAGTCCATCGCGCGCATGGCCGAGCAGAACCACCACTCGGTGGCACAGACCTCCGAGGCGGCGCAGCGGTTGGAGTCGCTGGCGCATTCGCTGCAGCGCTCGGTGCAGCAGTTCAAGCTGAATTGATCGGCTAGCGGCGGGCCGGCCCTAGGGCGGCCGCGGCGTGGCCGGCGCGCAGGCCTACAATACCGACGCTTCGCTCCCTGGTCGTTCCGCGACCTGGGGCCTCGTGTGGGAGTCCGACATGATCTTCGAGCAAGTGGCCGTTGGCGGTTGCCAATCCTACTTGGTGGGTTGCTCGCACACCTGTGTCGCCGCCCTCATCGACCCGGAGATCAGCCAACTGGACCGTTACCTGGCACTCGCCAGCCGTGACGGACTGCGCATCCACTTTCTCATCGACACGCACACCCACGCCGACCACTTCTCGGCCACCCAGGAGATGGCCCGCCGGCTGAAGGTGCCGGTGGTGATGCACCAGCAGGCTCCCGCACCCTTCGTCGATCTTCGCGTGGGCGACGGCGAGACACTACTGCTGGGCCGCTTGCGCCTGCAGGTATTGCACACCCCCGGGCATACGCGCGACTCCGTCTGCCTGCTGCTCGGCGACCGGGTTTTTACGGGCGACACTTTGCTCATCGGGGCCACGGGCCGTACGGATCTGCCCAGCGGGGATCCTCTGGCCTTGCACGACAGCCTGTTCAATCGGGTTCTGAAGCTCGACCCCGCGCTGCGCGTATACCCCGCCCATGACTACAAGGGGCGCAGCTTCTCCACCATCGGCCAGGAACTCGCCACCAATCCGCGACTGCAGGCTCACGAGCGCGAGGCCTTCGTCGACATCATGAATAATCTAAATCTGACCATGCCCACGCACCTCACCGAGGCCTTGCGCACTAACATGAGCGGTGGCAAGACCGTGGCCCAGATGCTGGCAGAGGCAGCGGCCAAGGTGCCTTTTTACTCCATGGATGCCCTGGTCGAGCAGCTCGATCGCGGGGATTCAACCTTAGTGCTGCTTGACGTGCGCGAGCGCGAGGCCTACGAGAAGGCGCATATTCCCGGGGCGCGCCTTTTGCCCCGCGGTCAGTTGGAACTGCGCGTGAACCAGGAACTGCCCGACCCCACACAGCGCATCCTCGTCTATTGTGAATTCGGCCGCATCTCCACCCTGGCAGCGGCCACCCTGCGCGAACTAGGCTTCGGCCGGGCTATCGCACTTGATGGCGGCATGGACGCCTGGACGGCCGCGGGGCGTCCGGTCAGCGCGGGCCCACAGCCCTGATCAGCCTGGGCCGCCGCCCGGACCGTGGCCACCGAACTCGCTGCGTAATGCGCTCAGAACGCGAGCGGCGAAATCGTCCTCGCCGCGCGAACTGAAGCGCTGGTAGAGCGCCGCACTCAGCACCGGCGCCGGCGTGCCCTGTTCTACTGCAGTGGCTACCGTCCAGCGACCCTCACCGGAATCGGCGACCTTCCCAGAAAACCCTTCGAGCCCCGGCTCGCGTGCAAGCGCGGCTGCCGCAAGGTCGAGCAACCAAGAGGACACGACACTGCCGCGGCGCCACAATTGCGTGATGTCCGCCAAGTTGAAGTCGTACTGATGGTGCGCTGGATCGCGCATCGGGCTGGTCTCGGCGTCGGCGGTCCGCTCCCGGGACCCCACGCCCGCGTGGCCAAGTATGTTCAAGCCCTCGGCGTAGGCCGCCATCAGCCCGTATTCGATCCCGTTGTGCACCATCTTCACGAAGTGTCCTGCCCCGCAGGGCCCACAGTGCAGGTAGCCCCGTTCGGCCGTACTAGCGCCCGCGACGCGCTCGGGGGTGAGGGGGATCGTGCCCTCGCCGGGTGCCAGGCTCGCAAAGACCGGGGCGAGCCGCCCCACCGCGCTCTCCTCCCCGCCTATCATCAGGCAGTAGCCGCGTTCAAGTCCCCACACCCCACCGCTGGTGCCCACGTCCACGTAGTGCAGCCCGCTGGCCCGCAATTGCTGGGCGCGCCGCAGGTCGTCCACGTAGTAGGAGTTGCCGCCATCGACGATCAAGTCGCCCTCATCCAGGAGCGGCAGCAGTTGCGCGAGCATGCCGTCGACCGCCGCCGCCGGCACCATCAGCCATAGCGCCCGCGGGCGGGCAAGCCGGGCCACAAACTGGGTCAACGATCCGGTGCCCGTGGCGCCCTCCAGGGCAAGCGCCGCCACCGCCTCCTGGCTGCGATCCAGGACGACGCACTCGTGTCCCGCCCGTAGCAGACGGCGGACCATGTTGGCCCCCATTCGGCCCAGGCCGATCATCCCGATCTGCATGTTTATGGCTCCTCGCGCGCTCACCGCTGCAGCCGGCGGGGTTCCGCCGGACCAGACTCAGTATAGCTGCCAGCGCCTCTGCGAGCGCTCGCCCGGGTCCCAGCCTTGGGTGCCCAGCGCTACGCTGTCGCTTCAGCGTACCTTCCAGGCCTTGGCGGCGGCGGCTGGCGCGGCCGCGTCGAAGGCGTTGATCTCCGGGATCAAGGCATTGGTCGTCACGTCGGCGGCCGTCGCCCGCTCCTTCGTGAGTCCCCATTTCTGCAGAAAATCCAGATACGCCGTGTAACTCGCCTCCACACTCTGCCCCCACTGCGTGGCCCCGGACTTGGCCAACTTCACGTGCTCGAGACGGGCTTGCAGGGTGAGCAGGTCGTCGCGCAGCGCGGTGGCCTCGTCCTTACCGGTGGGACGGGTCTGGGGATACACCTCCCACAGGATGCGCACCGCGGCCTCGGGGTTTGCCAACGCGAATAGGGTGCCGCGCGCGTAGCCCTGCGCCAGCGCGATCGCCTGTTTGCGGTTGACCTTCAAGGTCTCCTCCAGGGCAACGAAGCCATTGGAGGGAAAGTGCGCTAACTCGGGGCTGGGCAGACGGCGCAATTTCATGCCGGTGGTCTCCACCATCGCGTACTGGGTGTCGAACTCGGACAGCGCGTCCACCTGGTTGGTACGCAGCAATTGCGCGGCCTGGGCGCCCTCGCCCGCCACCACGAGACGGATGTCGCGCTCGGGATCCAGGCCTGCGCTGGCGACCTGGGCCTTCGCCACGGTCACCCCTACCGAGCCCATGGCGGTGACCCCAACGACCTTGCCCTTGAGTTCGGCAAAGCCCTTCACAGGGCTTCCCACGGGTACCGCGATGCCGTAGATGAAGCCCTGATAGGCCGTGTAGTAAATCTTTGCCTTGACCCCCTGACTGCGGATCAGCGCCAGCGGCTCCGGCGCGGCCAGTGCGTAGGCCACGTCGCGGGTGGCGACGAATTTGACGCACTCGGTGGAACCCGCGAGCGGGATCAGGTCCAGATCGATGCCATCCTTGGCGAACCAGCCCATCTTGACGGCCACCGCAAAGGGCGCGGCTGAGGGGTTGAGCGAGCGGTTGCACCAGCCCACGCGCAGTTTGTCCGCGTTGGCGGGAAGCGATAGCAGGGTGAGCGCGCAACCCAGGACGAGAAGACGCGGTTTCATAGGACAGATCCTTTAACGGTCGTTTCAGTGTCCTGGCGCTGGGAACGGTCCCAGAACAGGACCTTGCGGCGCAGCAGGACAATGGCCGAGTTGAGCAGCAGGCCCAAAACGGACAGTACCAGCAGCACGGAGAACTGGCCCGCCACGTCCATGGAGGAGGTCATGGTGAGGATGAGCAAGCCCAGGCCCTTCTGGGCTCCGACGAACTCCGCCACGATCGCGCCGATCAGGGAGAGCACCATGGCGATCTCCAGCCCCGCCATGATGAAGGGGAGTGCCGAGGGCAGCCGCAGCATCGTAAAGATCTGTACCTCAGTAGCGCTAAGCGAGCGCATGAGCGCCACGCGGTCCTCATCGGCCGAGCGCAGGCCGGCAATGGTATTGACCATCAGCGGGAAAAACGCCGTAAAAGCAGCCTGCGCCACCTTGGAGGCCATACCCAGCCCGAACCAAATCACGATCAGCGGTGCGATGGCGACCTTCGGCATGGATTGAAACATGACGATGAAGGGGTAGAGGAAGTACTCCACGCGACGGCTGAGCGCAATGCCCGTGCCCAGAAGCAACGCCAGCAGCGTACCGAAGAAGAAGCCGGCGAGGGTCTCGGCCAGGGTCACGCCCAGGTGTTCGAAATACAGCGTGGAGGCGAAACCGTTGTAGAGCGCGAAGCCCACGGCCGTGGGTCGGGGCAGGATGAACGATGGGATATCCAGCAGCCGTGTGGCGGCCTCCCAGACGAGCAGGAAGCCCACCACCAGGAGCGCGCGAAGGATTCCCCGGGGAACGTGTGCGCTCATAGGTCCTGTCCCCCACGGGTGGCGAAACACTGGCGGATGCGCTTCACGCAAGCACCGAATTCGGGTGTGTTCATGATTTCCAGTGGGCGCGGATGCGGCAGGCCGACCTGCACGTCGTCGATCAGCCGTCCGGGTCGTGGAGTCATCACCAGCACGCGGTCGGCTAGAAACACCGCCTCGGGAATGGAGTGCGTGATGAAAAGCACCGTTTTCTGCTGTTCGAGCCAGATGCGCTGCAACTCCAAGTTCATCTGTTCGCGCGTCATGGCATCGAGCGCACCGAAGGGCTCATCCATGAGGAGCAGGGATGGGTCGTGCACCAGCGCCCGCACCAGGGCTGCGCGCTGCTGCATGCCACCGGAGAGTTCCCAGGGGTAGCGGCCCTCGAAGCCGCTCAAGCCGACCAGCCGGAGCAGTTCCATGGCCCGTGCACGACTCTGGGCGCGATCCAGGCCTTGCACGTCGGCCGGCAGCAGCACGTTGCGCAGCACGGTGCGCCAGGGGAACAGCACGGGGGCCTGGAACACCACGCCGATATCACGGCGCGGAGCGTCCACGGGCGTACCCTTGAGCAGCACCCGCCCGGCGGATGCCCGCAGCAATCCCACGAGGATTTTGAGTAAGGTCGACTTGCCGCAGCCCGAGGGCCCGACGATGGCAACGAACTGCCCCTCTCCGATACAAAAGTCGATATCGCGCAGGGCGGTCACATCGCCCGTGCGGCTGGGATAGACCTTGCTCAAGTGCTCCACCGCGATCAGCGCGTCGGCGCTGATAGCCCCCGCCGCCACCCGGGCACACGCGGGGGCGTCATCCTGCTCGATCTGCGCCAACGCCTCTCCCCTTTCGCTAGGTCTCGCGATGTTCCGGTCTAGATCGCCGGTACTTTTTTAGTGCTTAACACGCCTAGTGTACCGGCTGCAGGACAGGCCCTGGCAAGCCCGCGCCCTGGACCACGAAAAAATCCCGCAAGCGCCCGGGTACAAGCCGTGCGCCGTCTGGGTAACATAGCACCTGGAGCGGGCCGCGGCGGTGGCCGACGGCCCGCATGGCGATCTGAGGAGCGATACATGGCGACCAGCCTGACGGTGAACGGTAAGGCAGTGACGGTAGACGTGGAACCCGAGATGCCCCTGCTGTGGGTACTTCGCGACGAGTTGGGATTGACGGGCACAAAGTACGGCTGTGGTATCGCCCAGTGCGGTGCTTGCACCGTGCATCTCGACGGCGAAGCCACGCGCTCCTGCGTGTTGCCCATAGGGGCCGTAGAGGGCCGTAGCGTGACCACGATCGAAGGGCTCTCCGCCGACGGCAACCATGCCGTGCAGAAGGCCTGGGTCGCCCTGCAGGTGCCCCAGTGCGGCTACTGCCAGAGCGGCATGATCATGGCCGCGGCTTCGCTCCTCAAGGCTAACCCGAAGCCGGCCAAGCAAGACATGGACGCCGCACTGACCAATCTCTGCCGCTGCGGGACGTACGCCCGCGTGCGCGACGCCGTGCGGCTCGCTGCCGGCACGAACTGAGGGATCCCGTCATGAACGAAACGATTTCTGCAAGCCGCCGGGATTTCCTGGTCAAGACCGCTGCGCTGACCGGGGGCCTCGCCCTGGGCGTATTTGACCCGGCCCTGGCCGGGGCAGGGGGCACACCCGCCGAACTCACCGCCTGGGTCCTGGTGCAAGCCGACGACCAGGTGATCATCCGCGTGGCGCGCTCCGAGTTGGGACAGGGCAGTTTCACCGGCCTCGCCATGCTGGTGGCCGAAGAATTGGAATGCGACTGGAGCCAGGTGCGCGCGGAATACGCGGACGTGAACGAGCACGTGCGCCGCAACCGGGTCTTCGGGTCCATGTCCACCGGGGGCAGCCGTGGCATCCGCGAGTCCCAGGAGTACCTGCGCCGGGCCGGTGCCGCCGCCCGGGAGATGCTGCTGAGTGCAGCCGCCACCGGCTGGGGCGTGCCGGTGGCGGAATGCGCCGCTGCAGGGGGCCAGGTCTTCCACCGCACCTCCGGGCGCAGCGCGCGCTTTGGCGAACTGGCCGCTGCCGCCGCAAAACTGGAGGTGCCGAAGTCCCCGCGGCTCAAGGAGCCCGCCCAATGGACTCTGCTGGGAACCTCGCCGGCACGACTGGACATCGCCGACAAGACCACCGGCCGACAGATCTACGCCGCCGATGTCCGCTTACCCGGCATGCTGCACGCGTCCATTGCGCAATGCCCGGTCTTCGGCGGCAAGCTCAAAGCCGTGGACGACAGCGCGGCGCGGACCCTGCGCGGCGTGCGCAAGGTGGTCCAGGGCGAGGATTGGGTGGCCGTGGTCGCCGACAACTGGTGGCGTGCCAATCAGGCGGTGAAGCAACTGCGCATCACCTGGGACGCCGGCGACAACGGCGCGGTGTCGAGCGAGTCCATTCGCGAGTTCCTGCGCACCGGGCTCACCGAAGCGAAGGTACCCGTGGCGCGGCGCGACGGCGATGCCGCGGCGGCCCTGGGCGGCGCAGCCAAGGTGCTGGAGGCCGAGTACTACGCGCCCTATGTCAACCACGCCACGATGGAGCCGCAGACGGCCACCGCGCTGGTCACCGGGGACCGGGTGGAGGTTTGGGTCGGCACCCAGAACGGCGAGACCACCATCGCTGCCGCCGCCGAGGCCGCCGCCATCCCCTTGGAGCAGGTTCATGTGCATAAAATGCACGCCGGCGGCGCTTTCGGGCGGCGCGGACCGCACCAGGAATTCACCAAGCAGGCCGTATGGATCGCGCAGAGTCTGCCGGGCACGCCGGTGCGTCTGCAGTGGTCCCGCGAGGAAGACATGCAGCAGGGCCGTTACCGCCCCGTGGCGCTTGTGCGCCTGCGCGGGGGGCTCGACGCCCAGGGCAACTGGGTGGCCTGGGAAGTGCGCCAGGCAGACCACTCCGTGCTGGCACTGGTGCGGCCCACGGACATCAAGAACGGCATCGACCCTGTGGCCGTGCGCTCCTTCCAGGACAACCCCTACGCGGTGCCGAACTTCACGAACGAGTATGCCATGCGCAACACGCACGTCCCGCCCGGCTTCTGGCGGGCGGTTGCGCATACGCACAACCCGGTGTTCCGCGAGTCCTTCATCGACGAACTGGCCCATGCCGCTGGCAGGGATCCCTACGAGTTCCGCCGCCCACTGCTCGCCGGCAAGAAGGACCTGGGCGTGCTTGATGCCGTCGCCAAGGCCGTGGGCTGGGGCACACCGGCCCCGCGCGGGGTGCACCGCGGAATCGCCGTGGTCGACTCCTACGGCAGCTTCACTGCCGCGGCCGTGGAGATCGCCGTCACCGAAGGCAGCGTGATCGAGGTGCGCCGGGTAATCGTCGCCCTGGATCCCGGGCACATCGTGCACCGCGACGCGGTAAAAGCGCAGATCGAGGGCGGCGTGCTCTGGGGCCTGGGCTCGGCCATGAACGAGGAGATCACCATCAAGGACGGGCGGGTGGAGCAATCGAATTTCTCGGACTACCCACTGCTGCGCCTGGCGCAGGCGCCGGGCGTCATCGAGGCCATCATCATGCCCACGGGCGGGTTCTGGGGCGGCGTGGGTGAACCGCCCATCGGCGCCGTCGTTCCTGCCCTGTGCAATGCGCTCTTCGCCGCCACGGGTAAGCGCGTACGCTCGCTGCCGCTGAAGAACCACGGGTTCCGCTACGCCTGATGCGCCAGTTGCCCCGTCCCGACCGCCGCGAGGCGCTACGCGTGCTGGGCGGCGGTGCGATCCTGCTGGTGTGGCGACCGGCCTGCGCGGCGGCGCCGGAACTGATTAGCGCCCTGCGGGACGCTTTCGGCACCACCGTAATCACCGAAGCTCGCGTGAGCCTGCGCCTGCCGCGACTCGCGGAAAGCGGTTACGTCGTGCCGGTAACCGTCACCGTGGACAGCCCCATGAGCGCCACCGATTACGTGCGTAGCATCCACGTCTTCGCCCAGGACAACCCCCAACCGCGGGTGTTCGACGCCTTCCTGGGGCCGCACAACGCGCGCGCGAGCGTGTCGAGCCGGATCCGCTTGGCGGTTTCCCAACAGGTCCTGGCGGTGGCGGTGATGAGCGATGGGAGCCTCTGGTCGGCGAGCGCGGAGGTGGAGGTGACCGTGGGCGGCTGCAACCCATGAACCGCTTCGGCAAGATCTGGGTACGCCTGCCGGAGACCCCGCGCCGGGGAGAGATTCTGGAGGTCCGCACCCTGATCGTGCACCCAATGGAGTCGGGTTTTCGGCTGGACAACCGGGGCAAGCCCTACCCTCGCCACATCGTGACCCGCTTCAGCTGCACCTACGGGGAACTGGAGGTGTTCCGCGCAAACCTCCATCCCGCGGTCTCGCGCAACCCCTATTTCACCTTCAACCTACTGGCCACGCAAAGCGCCGAACTGATCTTCACCTGGGAGGATGACGAGACAAACCAGGCAACCCACCGCATGGCGCTGGAATTAACCGGCTAGGCCAAAGCCGCAACCGGGCCGGGGACGGCGGTTCCCGTGACCTCGGGGACGGCTCAGCCTCGGGCATGAACGCCCGCTCCGCCTCGCAGGCGGACCACCAGACAATCCTCACCGACGCCCCGGCGCAGTTCGGCGGTGCATCGGCCGATCTCGGGGCTCAGGTGGGCGCAGCCCCGCCGGTGCCCGGCTTGGTCAGCACGGAAGGGGTCATTCCCGGGCCGTTAGGGGCGCGTCTGACTAAACCCGCCCGGCGCCTTGCGCAAAGTGGCGAACGGAATCCTCCAGTTGCCGGGCCATGTGTTCCACGGAGGCCGAGGTTTCGGCCAACTGGCTGAAAGCGCTTCCATTTCCTTCACCCAGGCGACTGATGGTCTCCACTGCCCGGGCGAGTGCCTGCGACGCCACCGACTGCTCTCTCAGGGCACCCGCGTTACTCTCGGCCAACTCGAGAATGTGCCGGCTCGACTGCGTCACGAGGCAGAGGTGCTCGCCGATGGCGCTCACCTCTTCGGCGTGATCGATGACCTGCTGACGCACACCGCTCATGGACTGCAAGGAACGGCGGGTGGCCTCGGCGATCTGCTCGATGGTGCCGGTGATGGTGCCCGTGCTGTTGGCCGTGTGCTCGGCCAGCTTGCGCACCTCGTCGGCGACCACGGCGAAGCCGCGGCCCTGCTCGCCCGCGCGCGCCGCCTCGATGGCTGCATTGAGCGCGAGCAGGTTGATCTGATCGGCGATCTCCTTGATGATTTTCGAGGCCTCGCCAATGCGTGTCACTCCCTTCTGCAACTCGTCGATGGTCTGGGAGGAGACCGTGACGGTTTCCACCACGTGGCGGCTCACACCAATGCCGTGCTGTACGGCGTCGTTGGCGCTGCTCACGGCCTTGTCCGATTCGCGCACTTGGCTGGCGGTCCCCTCGGTGCGGCTGGAGACCTCTGCGATGGAGGCGCTCATCTGCTCCAGCGCGACGCTCGCCATGTTCGTGCGGCCGATCTGTTCCTCCAGCCTCACCTTGAGTCCGCGGATCTCCTCGTCAGTGAGATGAGCCTGATGCCGCAGCCTGCGCACGCCGCCCGAAACCTCACTAACCATGGAGGTGGTGGCGACCCGTAGTGATTCGATGTCCTCGAGCAGGTCGCCGAACTCGTCACCCGGCACCGGTCGAACCGTGCGGTCCAGATAGCCCTGCACGAGCGCGCGCACGGCCTCCTCGGCGATCCGAATCGGTCGGCTCACCCGGGTCATGTTCCACAGCCCCATGGCGAGCGCACCCGCCGCGCCCAGCAAACCCAGCCCCAAGCGAGACCCAGGGCAGACCCAGATAGCCGCCAAGGCCAGCACCCAGGGTCACGATGGACAGAGGGACGACGGTTAGCAGCGTCCGGCTGCTGAAGGGGATGCGACTCGTGAAACTGCGCTGGGTCGCCGGAAACGCCTTACGGCCCTCGCGCACCTCACGGTAGAGAGTCTCCGCGGCGCTCACGCGGGCCCGCTCCGGGCAGCAGCGAACAGACTGGTAGCCCGCCAGCTTCCCCGCGTCGTAGAGCGGCGTGACATTAGCCTCGACCCAGTAATGGTCGCCGGTGCGCGTGCGGTTCTTTACCAGTCCCCGCCAGGGTCGCCCGGATTTGACCACCGCCCACAGGTCAGCAAAGGCCTCCTTGGGCATGTCGGGATGCCGCACGATATTGTGGCTGCTTCCCACCAATTCGTTTACGGCGTAGCCGCTGATGCGGACGAACTCGTCGTTGGCGGAGGTGATAACGCCCTTGAGGTCGGTCCGGGAAACCAGGGTGCATTCCTGCGGAAACAGGACTTCTCTCTGCGTGACGGGGAGATTGACCTTCATCGGCTTCCTCGAGATTACGTTGTACGAATCCCAATAACGGCAGGGGCTAGGCCTGCCCTTTCCCCACAAGTTTCACGAATCCTCCTGGGGATGCCGCAGGGCGTAGCCCTGGCACATCGCCTGGAGGTAAGTGTAGCCGTGCCACATGACCTGATGCCCGGGCGGTGGATCGTTGCTCCGGCCCAGGTAGCCGCCCATGCGGGCCACTA
>JANXRW010000101.1 GCA_025356655.1 Betaproteobacteria bacterium
CGCTGCTCTGGCCACGGATCACCGAAGAGGAACAGAACTCCTTAGACGCCACCTGCCGCAAGCTCTACAAGTACCTACACTCCACTTCAGCACCTGCTCCGTAGCCCCCAAAACCACCCACAGATTCCGCCGAGGAGCCAATAAAAACTTGGCCTTCGATGTGCTCATGAAGGTCAACGTGCTAGTCGCGCGCGGCGATGCCTTCCATGTGAATACGCTCGACCTGTACAGCGTGCGCGCCCGCACGGCGTCCATCCTGCAAGCGGCTGCGGAACTGAAGCTCAAGGATGATGTGATCCTTCACGACTTGGGGCAAGTGCTGCGCAAGCTGGAATCCTTGTAGGAGCGCACCATCGAGCAGACGCTCGAACCGAAGACCTCAGCCACCGCCGTCGCGGCCGAGGATCAACCGGCGGCGCTTGAGTTACTCAAAGATCCGCAGCTGCTCGATCGCATTCTCGCCGACTTTACCCGCTGCGGCGTGGCGGGCGAAGAAGCCAACAAGCTGATCGCCTATTTAGCCGCGACCTCGCGCAAGCTCGATGCGCCGCTCCCGGTGATGGTGCAATCCAGTTCGGCGGCCGGCAAAGCCTCGTTGATGGAAGCGATGCTTGCGTTCATGCCGGAAGAGGACAGGGTGCAGTACTCGGCGATTACCGGGCAGAGCCTTTTTATCCGTCCAGGAGGTCGAGGCGATCTTGCGCGAAGCGGCGCCGACGACGGCCGCCGGCTTGCGAGATCGCGCGATGTTGGAGACCCTCTACTCGACGGCGTTGCGGCGTATGGACCTGCCAGGGTTGGCCCTGTATGACGTCGATCTCACGCGCCGACTGGTGATGGTGCGCGAGGGCAAGGGCCGGCGCGATCGGGTGGTGCCGATCGGTCAATGTGCTGCGGCGTGGCTCGACAAGTATCTGCAAGAAGCTCGGCCGCAGTTGCTTATTGCCGAGAGCGAGGCCTTGTTCCTGACCGACTACGGCGAGCCGATAACGCCGGAGTATGTCGCGGAGCGCGTGAGCCGTTATAAACACTTCCCCGGCATCTCGAAGCCCGGTGCGTGTCATCTGTTCCGCCACGCCTGCACGACGCAGATGCTGGAGAACGACGCCGATAAGCGCTTCATCTAGGCGCTCTTGGGTCACGCCGACCTTGGCACGACACAAATCTACACGCACGTGTCGAACGACAAGCTGCGCGAAATCCACGATGCGACCCACCCCGCACGGTTGCAGCGTCAGGGCGGACGATCGGCGCCGAAGCAGCCCGATGCGGCGGCGGACACACTGCTTGCCACTTTAGCGGCTGAAGCGGCGGATGAGTTGCAAGAGGCCGTCCAGCCGTGACTCGCAAAGATATCGAGATCAGCATCACGCTGACGGAGAACCAAGTCTGGGAGCTTGCTCAGTTCTTGAAGCGCGTTTGCTTCAGTGACTATCGAGGCCACGCCACGAGCGATGACGAGGCGTATCAGATGATCGATGCCGGCGAACGAATCCGCAGCGCTCTTGCAGATCAGGGCTACGCGCCTCGCTAGTCTCCATGCGTAACCTCGATCACATCCTCGGCGCGCTCTCCAAGTTATTTAAGGGATGTTGTACTAGCCCGCGCCAGCTGCCAGCCGCGCGACGCCTGCGCGGGGCCGCGGGGCGGTACCGACGCCAGGGCCGTGGGGGGCACCCGCGCACCCCGGCAGGCCTCGATGATCTGTGCCCGGAACCAGCGGCACTCTTCCGAGCCGTGGGCGCACTCGTGCCAGAGCACATAGAACTTCATGGCCGGGAAGGCGATGGGCACCCCGCTGATCTCCAGCAGAACCATCCGCGCGGCCTGTTCCGCGAAGACCCGGGGCGCGGTGAAGATCATGTCCGTGTCCGCGAGCAGGTAGGGCACGAGGCTGAAGTAGGGGACCGAGGCCACCACGTTGCGGCGCAGGCGTTCGCGGGCCAGGTGCAGGTCGATCACGCCCCGCTGGCCCACGGCGTAGGGGGTGGACACCAGGTGTTCGGCGCTGAGGTAGGCCTCCAGCGTGAGCGGATGATCCGCCAGGGGATGTCCCTGGCGCATGAGGCACACGACGCGATCCTCGAAGAGGGGGCCCATGCGCAGGTGCTCGGGCGGCTGCGGCCAGTTGCCGATCACCACGTCGAGCTCGGCATTCTCCAGCGCCTGGGCGTAGTCGAATTCTGGGCCCAGGGAATGCAGCACGACCTGCGACCGGGGCGCCTCGCGCCGCAGCCGCGCGACGATCTCGTCCAGCAGGAGGCCGTTCAAGTAAGCGGGTGTGACGATGTTGAAGGTCCGCCGGCAGGCCGCGGGCTCGAAGCGGACCTGTTGCACCGCGATCGCCTCGATCTGCGCCAGCGCGATGCGCACCGGCTCGAGCAGCGTGGCGCCACGCTCCGTGGGCGTCATGCCGTTGCGGCTGCGCACGAGGAGTTGATCCCCGGTGATTTCCCCCAGCCGTCGCAGCGCCGTGCTGACGGCCGGCTGGGACTGGTTCAGCCGGCGCGCCGCGCGCGACACGCGGTACTCCGTCAACAGCGCATGCAGCACGCGCAGCAGGTGCACGTCCAACGAACCCCAGGTGCAGGTACCAGCCATTGTGGGTCTCCCGTTGCGCGCATCCTTGCAGGTTCCATGCCACGGCCCCTGGGCGCGCCCACCGGCCCTGGTTCGGTCCCATCCCGCACCGACCCGGTGCCGCAGGGGCCTGCCGGTGCAGCCAGGGGGCGCGGCCGGCGGGGCGTCAGTGCCCGCCGGACCCGCGCAGATGGAAGGGGGGGCGGGTGAACCACACCAACGGCACGAGGGTGAGCATGAGGAGCGCATCGATGCAGTAGACTGCGTTCAAGGCCAGGACGTAGGCTTGGGTGTCCACCACCTGGGCCAGTTCCGCCAGCGCGGCCGACGCGTCGAGGCCGCGCTCCATGAGCTGCGCCAGGTAGGACCCGGTGGCCGGCGATGCCGCGTTGATGCTCTCGGCCAGCCGGGCGTGATGAAAGATCGCCTTGTGTTCCCAGAGCGAGGTGATCCCCGCCGTGCCGATGCCCGCGCCCAGGTTGCGCATGAAGTTCGCGAGACCGGAGGCCGCGGCGGCGCGCTGGGGTTCCAAGCCGGAGAGGTTGATGGTGGTGATGGACACCATGAAACAGCTGATGGCGATCCCCATGAGCAGCCTCGCGATCGCGATGGGCCAGTAGTCCACGTCGCTGGTGAAGCGCGCGCTCCAGAAGGCCACCGCGGCAAAGGTGCAGAAGCCGAAGGTGGCCACGGCGCGGGCGTCGAGGCGGTTCAAGTTCGCCCCCACCACCGGGCCCAGAACGAAGGCGAGCACCCCGCCGAAGGCCAGGACCCGCCCGGCCCAGAGCGCGGTGTAGCCCTGGTGGTCCTGCAGCCAGAGGGGTAGGACGATCACGTTGCCGTAGAAGGCCACTGTGCCCACCATCATGCAGGTGACCCCGATGGCGAAGTTGCGGCGCCCGAAGAGACGAAGGTCGACCACCGGGTGCTCGTCGGTGAGTTCCCAGGCCACGAAACAGGCGAGCGCCACCAGGGACAGGATGCCCAGCCCGAGGATGAAATTCGACTCGAACCAATCGCGTTCACTGCCCTGGTCGAGCAACATCTGCAGCGCGCCCACGCCCAGGGCCAGCAGGACGAGGCCCACATAGTCCACGGGCAGCGCGCGCCGCCCTGTTTCGTAGCCGCGCAGCAAGCCCCAGGCAAGGGTTGCCACCAGCGCCCCGATGGGGACGTTCACCAGGAACACCCAGTGCCAGGACCAGTTGTCGGTCAGCCAGCCGCCCAACAGGGGGCCTGCGATGGGTGCCACCACTGTCGTCATGGAGAACAATCCCACCGCCAGGTTGCGTTGCCGCGCCGGGTAGACGGTGGTCAGCAGGATCTGCGCCACGGGGATCATAGCGGCACCGACAGCGCCCTGGGCCACGCGCGCGAGCAGCAACAGGGGGAAGGAAGGCGACAGCCCGCAGCACAGGGAGGCCAGGCTGAAGAGCAGGGTGGAGAGCACGAACAGGCGCACCTGCCCGACGCGTTGGGCGAGCCAGCCCGTCAGCGGCAGCAGGATGGCCTCGGACACGGCGTAGGAGGTGATCACCCAGGTGCCCTGGGTGGGACTCACGCCCAAGTCGCCCGCGATGGCCGGCAGGGACACGTTCGCGATGGACATGTCCAGGATGTTCATGAAGGAACCCAAGCCCAGGGCCACCGTGGCCGCAGCCAAGCGCAGGCCCGAGAGGGGGCCGGTGGCGGCGGCGACGGGGCTCATCGGACGGTAGTGGCGAGGTTCTGCGAGATGATGCGGGCGATGAGCGCTTCCGCCGCCGCGTCCTGATGCTGGTAGACGGGCGTGCTGAAGCGCGGTCCGGAGCCCGGCTTGCGATCGAGCACGTCGCCGCCGCGGTTGGCCGTGTCCACGGTCACGCGCATGGACAGGCCCACGCGCAGCGGGTGCGCCGCGAGTTCGGCCGGATCGAGGGCGATGCGCACCGGCAGGCGCTGCACGATCTTGATCCAGTTCCCCGTGGCGTTCTGCGCGGGGAGCAGGGCGAAGGCGCTGCCCGTGCCCGCGCCCAGGCCCTCCACCCGCCCGTGGAACACCACGCCGCTGCCGTAGAGGTCCGCGGCCAGGGTGGCCGGCTGGCCCAGTCGCAGGTCCTCGATCTGGCTTTCCTTGAAATTCGCGTCGACCCAGGCCTGTTCGACGGGCACGATGTTCATGAGCACCGTGCCCGGGGTCACGCGCTGGCCGACCTGCACCCCGCGCCGCGCCACGTAGCCGCTCACCGGCGCCGGCAGGCGCGTGCGCTCGAGCGCCAGTACCGCCCCACGCAGGTGCCCGGCCGCAGCGCGCACCCGCGGGTGGGCCGCGAGTTCCACCCCGTCCACCAGGCTCGTCGCCGCGGCGAGTTGGTTGCGAGAGACCTCCACCGCGGCGCGGGACTGGGCCAGGGCGGCGGCGGCCGCTCGGCGCGAGGCCGCCGCCGCCGTCGCCGCCGTCCTGGCCGTCAGCGCGTTCTCGGGCGAGACGAAGCCTTGCGCCGCCAACGCCTGCCGGCGGCGATGCTCCGCCTCGGTGCGCTCGACCTCGGCCTCGCTGCGCGCGAGTTCGGCCTGCGCGCTCGCCACCGCGGCCTCGCGCTCGGCCAGTGCCGCCTGCGCCTGCCGGTGGCCGGCGTAGAGTCCGCGGACCATGCGCACGGCCTCCCCCAGTTCAGCCTCCGCGCTCGCCTGGGCCACCTGGAAGTCCGCCGGATCCAGCTCTACCAGCGGCTCGCCCTGTTTGACCAGGCGCGTCTCGTCCGCGTTGACGGCCACCACTGTGCCGCTCACCTGGGGCGTGACCTGCACCAGGTTGCCGTTCACGTAGGCATTGTCCGTGGCGACGTGGGTGCGGCCGTAGAGCATCCACCAGGCGATGGAACCCAGCAGGACCAGTGCCGAGAGCAGGCCGATGCCGCCGAGCAGGCGCCAGCGCAGACGCAGGCGTGCCTCGCGCAGCGGCGCGGCGTCGCCGCCCGACAGTGCGCCCGTTACCTCGCTCATGGGGCTTCTCCGGCGCCGGCCTCGAGGTGCCGAAGCAGCTTGCGCATGAGTACGTCCAGGGTGCGCGCCTCGGTTTCGCTGAATACGCTCAGGAGGGTTTCATAGCGGGCCCACACACGCGGCAGCATCTCCTGGATGAAGGCCCTGCCGGTGGCGGTCAGGGACAGGTCCAGGCGGCGCCGGTCCGACGGGTCCGGCGTTCGCTCCAGGTAGTGCTTGGCCACCAGTTCATCGACCACCCGGGTCACGTGGGTGCGCGACTGGACGAGGCTCGCCGCGAGGTAGGAGGGGTTGAGACTAGGCCCCGGATGGGCGTAGAGAATCAACAGCGGAATCCAGCACGAGGCGGAGATGCCGTGTTCCCTAAAAAAAGCCTCCAGATGGTCGTTTAGCTCGCGCGCGCCGTGCTGCAGAAGGCGCAGGCGGGAGACGGTGGCGCGTGGCAGTTCTGGGTGCAACTGGCACAGCGCATCCATTCCCTGCTCGAAGCGCGTGAGCAGGGGAGGTAACACGGGCGGTCGAGTCATAACGGAAGTGATTATCACGTCAGGCACTACCACCGTCAACCACGCCTCCGCTTGGGGTCTCACTGGCCGACGCCCCCAATAGCAGCGCGGCTCAGTCGAAACGCACGGGCGCCGCGATTCCCATCATCACTTGCTCCGGGACGCGAGCGCGCTCAGCACGCGCGCGGGCCTTGAGCGGACTGCGATGGCGCTTCCCTGTAGGCTCCCACGTAGCAGCCCCGGGCAACCCTGGCCCTGTCGATGCGCCGGCACTTTGCCTCGAAAGGGGCGACGGCGGTCCTTGGCGCGCCCCTGGCGACATGAGGCCTGGTGTTGGGTCGCAAGTTATGTCGCTGGACCACCGGCTTTTTGTCTCGGTTTCATTCCCCGGAAAATCTGACCGCCTAGTGAAATATTGTGGGCCCTCGGGGTCGGTCTGGCTCAGCAGGGTGTCGGTGAAGTGCCCCCTTTCGCTCCGACCTTGCCACCAAAGCCTGCAGTGTCCCTGCAGAGCATTGCGCCCTCGACTTGGGTGAAGGCGGTCCGGCGGTCCCCAGCGCTGGTGTAGGCGACCCTAGCCGGGGGCACATTGCGCAACACTGTGGATATCTTCCTGCGATTCGGCATGAGACGCGCGCTGCGGAATAAAGTGAGCCCCAACACTTGGCCACGAAGGCGAAGTTGCCGATCAGCAAGGCGTCGCGCTGCGGTACCAGCGGCATCAGCGGTGAGATGGGTGGAGTAGGGCGCCACGAGCAAGTCCGCGGGGTCCACGTGGAGCAGCTTGGTCTGCATGCCCGGTCTGAGCCAGAGCCCCTAGGGCCGAGACGGACAGAACCAACGCCCCCCCGCGCCGCACGGCGGCGCGCCAAGGTGAAGTCCATGGTGCTCCTCCCGAGACCTACGCCCGCCGAAGGCTAGGCGGCTCACCCGGCTATTTGACCTTGTGTGCAGGAGACCAGGGCGGCTTGACTGGGCCCCGCGTCCTGTCCTTTGGCCGGTGAGGGCCCTGGGGCCGGCAGGGAACCGCGTTCAGTTGGCCAGCACGATCCGGTAGCGCGCCTGATTGGAGCGTAGGCGTTCTAAGGCGTCGTTGACCTTGGTCATGGGGAAGGTCTCGGTCACGGGCAAGATGCCGTGGCGGGCGCTGAATTCAAGCAGGCTAGCCAGCGTGGAGGGGCTGCCCGTGGGCGAGCCGGAGAGGGATTTCTCGCCGCCGATGAGCCCGAAGGCGGAGACGGGAATGGGTTCGAGCACGGCGCCCACGAAATGCAGGCGGCCCTGGGGGCGCAGCGCCCGCAGGTAGAGGCTCCAGTCGAGCGTCGCGTTGACCGTCACCAGGATTAGGTCGAAGCGGCCCGTTATGCGCTTGATCGCGTCCTTGTCGCGGCTTGACACCACGGCGTGCGCGCCCAGGCCGCGAGCATCGGCCGCCTTGGCCTCGGAGGAACTGAAGACCGTTACCTCGCAGCCCCAGCGCGCCAGGAACTGCACGGCCAGGTGGCCGAGGCCGCCGAGGCCCACCACCGCCACCCGGTGCGTGGGCAGGACGCCGAGTTTGAGCATCGGTGAGAATACGGTGAGGCCGCCGCAGAACAGCGGGCCAGCGCGCGCCGGATCCAGGTTCTCTGGCAGTGGCAAGGCCCAGAGCCAGTGGCAGCGTACGCGGTCGGCGAAGCCACCGTGGCGCCCGACGATGGTCGCCTCGGCTTGCCCGCACAGGTGTTGCTCACCGCCCACGCAGGGCTGACAATGCATGCAGCTTTGCGCCGTCCAGCCCAGGCCGACACGCTGGCCCAATTCCAAGCCGCTGACGTGATCGCCCAGCGCCGCAATGCGGCCAATCACCTCGTGCCCGGGGACGAAGGGGTAGGTGGTGCTGCGCCACTCGTTGTCTAGCATGGACAGGTCGGAGTGGCAAAGGCCGCAGAACTCGACGCTGATTTCCACTTGGCTGGGGTCGAGCGGCCCCATTTCGTACTGGAAGGGTTGCAGGGGGGCGCCTGCGCGCTCGGCGGCGAAGCCGTTGACCACGGGTGACATCGGACACTCCTCAGGGCGCAGCGGGCCCGCCCGCCCTTAAATGGCCCCGCCGTCGCGACCCTCAGGAGCGAGTGTCGACGAATGCGGGTACCCGGGAGGCATTAACGGCAGGAATGGGCACCAGCACAGGGCAGGAGGGGAAATCCCCCGCCAGGCGCAGGAATCCATGCCGGTCGGCCAGTGCCTGCAGTTCGCCAGGCAAGACGATGCGGGAGCGGACCCGTTGCTCGCGAGTGCTGATCTCGCCGCGCGAGGAATGGGTGAGGCTCGACTCCAGCACCTCGGCCTCACCCAGGTAGCGGCTGAGATACTCCGCTGTGAGCGCATCGGGGGCGCGCAGCGCAACACAGGTAGACAGGCAACTGAGCAGGGTCTGCGCGCCTTCCCGCCCATAGAGTTGTTCCACCTGGGCGACGCTCTGCAGGCCCGCGATGGCGCAGCCGCCCTGCTTACGTGCCTTGGTGAGCAGGTCCGGGAGGCCTTGCACCCGCCCCAGGCTGGCCAGTTCGTCCAGCGCGAACCAGACGCGGCGCTGCGGGTCAGGGGCCAGCGATAGCAGTCCGGAGATGGCTAAATCCAGCCAGCAGGCGACGAGCGGGCGCAGCGCACTCAACTGGTCGTCGCGAAAGGTCAGGAACAGCCAGTGCGGGCTCTCCTGGGCCAGGAAAGCGCGGATGCTGAAGGCGCCCGCCCCGCCCGTGGGGTCCAGCGCCGCGAAGGGCGCGAAGTGCCTCCCCAGGATCCCGCGCACCACGCCCAGCATCCGACTCGCGCCCGGTTCGGTGAGGCTATGAGCGGGTAGTCCTGCCAGGAGTTCGGCCAATTCGTCCACGGGCGCTGTCGTGAGCCAGTGCAGCAAGCGGGCATTGGTGCCGCAGCCACGCTGCCAAAGCCGCAGCAGCACCGCGCTCGCCAGGGACTGAGCGTAGCCCTGCCATTGACCGTCGGAGCCCCCGGCGTCGGGCACCAGGGCGCGAGCCAAGCGGTCGCAGTCCCAGGCGCCCGCGATCTCGGCGAAGGGGGACCAAGCCCGGGCACGTGCATCGAAGGGGTTGAGGATGACGTCACCTGGGGCGGCGAACCGGGCCAGAAACTCGCCGCCCGCATCGGCCAGAACCGCACGCTGGCCGCGTGCCCGCGCGGCCTGCAACAGTTGGATAAAGCAAAGGGATTTGCCCGAGCCCGTGGCGCCGGTGATCAGGAAATGGAAGGGCTCCAGGGCCACGGGCACGGGTACCTCACCCAGGTGTGCCGCATCCTCCTTCGCGCCGGCCTGCCGGATGACAGCGGTAGCCTCGCCCAGCCGGGAGCCGCGCAGCCAGCGCTGGCCCGCGGCGGGTAGGGGTGGAGCGAGCACGCGAGCCACTTCGCGCAGGCTGAACCAGAGCAGGCAGAGAACCCCGGTGGTGGCGAGCGAGGTGGCCAGGGTCGTACCCGGTTGGAGCAGGCAGAGCACGACGCCAAGGAGCAGTGGCGGGGCGAGATCACGGAGCAACGCGCGCACAGTGTTGGCCGAGCGCAGCAACCACGCCAGCGCTGGCAGCAGGATTACGGCGTTGACCCAGGGAGCAGGGCCGCCACGTACCGCGGCGGCCAGTGCAACCGCTAGCAGCATGCCGGCGGCCAACAGAACAGCGCGGCGGTGGGGAACCGCCGCGTACTTGCCAAGGCTCCTCAGCCCTGCGTATGCCATGCCCATGTCAGCCTCCAAGTGGATGCAGGCATGAGCTTAGCAGGGCGCCGGGCGGCTTGCGCGCCCGGCGCGCAGCTCGCTTACCGAGCGGCTTTGCGACGGGCCAAGGCGACCACACCGAGGGCGCCCAGGACGAGCAGGGCGAGTGTTTCGGGCTCGGGAACGGCGTCCACCCCCACAGTGAATCCGTACCAGTTCTCAAACACGGGGTTGGTGAAACTGATAGAGCTCACCATGCCACGGAAGGACACGCTGCCGTTGCCCTCGGTGCCGTAGACATTGTTTCCTGCCACCCAGATTGAGCTCCCGGCGTACTCGGCGCTCGGGCCGCCCGCCTCGAGCGTCGGGGTCAGGCGGAAGTCGAACTCGGACGTGTTGCCGCCCTGGCCGAGACTCCAGATGGCGACTACCGGGTTCAGCACCGGGGCGGAAAAGGTAATCGTATTCACTTGGTTGTTGCCGCCCATGAGCTGGATGATCTGGCGCGTGGCCGCATCCGGGTTACCCGGTTCGTTGCCCACGATCCCGCCCACCCAGGTGGGCGCCGGCGTGTAGCTGGGGTAGGCGTTGAACAGGTTGTCGATCTCCCCGGTGTAGCTCACGGTCACGGCGCCAGCGGTGCCGCTGGCCGACCCGGCGCCGCCCAAGGTGGCAGTTCCCCATGTGGTCCAAGTGATCGGGTCGGCCATGGCGGGAAGGCTGACCATGGCGGCGGTGGCGAGGACTGCGCTAGCGACAAGCTTTCCGGAAAATTTCATGGTGTGGGTCTCCATTATGGTTTGGATCCGGCCCCGCGGCAGGTGCACCTGGGTCTCGCCGCCTTGATTCCCGGCCGGTATGGGGCGCATCTTCCGGGGCGGGTCGCGCCGGGTCAATCATTGTGAAGAATTCCCACGCGTGCTTTGGCCGCGGCGCCTGCATCGGACCGCCTCGGCACGAATCGGTGAAGCACCCCTGGGACTGCGCCCTGTCGGGATAACTCGCCAACCAACAGTCGATGATGGGTAGGCGGGAATCGACGAGGCCGGCGACGACGCGAGAGCGCGCGCAGGGGACAGCGAGCCTGAACCGGCCGGGCACTTCGCGCCGAGCCGGGAGTTCAAAGCCTTGTGCGTTCCCAAGCCGCGCACCACGGGTTGCGCGAGAACTGTTCTCAGGTATTCGGACGACGCCCACGCCCCCGTTTGGGCGCTACCCAGAGCCAGCGCCGTGCGCCGTCGGCGGCCGGCTACGGCAGCAGTCCTTAGTCGCGCTGTGTCCGCTGCCCGCCCTAGCGCGGGGGAAACTCCACGTGGCGGATGAACTCGATCTTGCCCGCATTGTTGCGTACGACGTTATAGCCGTGTAACCCGTCCCCATTGAGGTCGAAGACGTAGGTTCCCTCGACTCCCTTGTAACCCTCGATGGCCAGGATGGCGCTACGCACGGCCTCCGGCTCGGTGCTCTGCGCGCGGTCGATCGCCAGTGCCAATACATGCAAAGCGTCATAGGCCCAACTGGCAAAGGTATCCGGGAGGATGTTGTAGCGCTCGCGGTACTTGCGCGTGAAGGCGCGTGTTTCCTCGCTGGCGTCGAAGGTGAAATCCGCGATGGCATAAGTTCCGTAGAGCGCATCCGTCGCCAGGTTGAGGGCGGTCACGGAGATCAGCGATGGTGAGCCGATCCAGGGCGTGGTGACGCCGAGTTGGCGCAACTGCCGGGCGAAGATCCCCACGTCGGGCGAGTTCGTCATGTAGGTACCCAGGATATCCGCGCCGGATTTCTTCACGGCGAGCACGATGGGCGTGAAATCCTGTGAGTTGTTGGTGTAGCCCTGCACCAGGGTCACTTCGGCGCCGGCAGCCTTGAGCGCAGCCAACAGCCCATTCTTGCCGCCGCTGCCGAAGGCGTCGGTCGAGTGCACCACCGCCCACTTCTTGCGTTTCAGGCTCCCCACGCCGTAGTCGGCGATCACCCGAGCGGAATAGGAGTCGTTGGGCCGCGCGCGGAAGACCCAGCGGTTGTTCACGTGGGTGAGGCTCGCGTCCGTTCCGCCGATCATGGTCGGGATACCGCCGCGCGCGATGGTGGGGGAAGCGGCCTGGATCTGCGTGCTGCGGATGGGGCCGACGATGGCGGTGATGCCCCCCTCGCCGATCAACTTGGAGAAGGCGAGCACGGTGCCGGGATTGGTGCTCTGGTTGTCCTCGATGCGCAGTTCCAGCTTGCGCCCTAGCACGCCGCCGGCAGCGTTGATTTCCTCGAGCGCCAATTTAGCGCCATTAACGGTGAACAGTCCTGCCTCGGCCTGGCTACCGGTGATCTCATTAACCAGTCCGATGCGCAGGCTCTGCGCCTGCACCAGGCCTGCCCCCAGGACCAACCCCAGCGCCAACAGCAGGCGAGTACCCCCCGCGCTTTGCCCTTGCATGACCGCTCCCCCTTGGCTTGTCTCCAGGATTCCCCGCAGGGCAGTGCCCGCCGGGGCTGGCTGGGTCCGGCTATGGCGCCAGACTGTGCCGATTATGCGCCCGGCGGCCGCCCGCCGTGCCGCAGGCACTAGCGCACTTGGTCCGACTTCGCGAAGGCCTCGCGCAGGCGCTCCGGGCCGAAGCCTTCAGCCCGCGCGGCCGCGAGGATCACCGCCTCGCGGCGTGCCATCAAGTCGATGGCCGCGGGAATGCGCTCGGCGATATCTGCCGGGATGACCACTGCGCCGTGCTGGTCCGCGTGCACTAGGTCGCCGTCATTCACGTAGAGTCCGAAGACATCGACCTTGACCTTGAAGTCCACCACGTGCACGAAGGCGTGGCTCGGCGAGAGTGTTCCCGCTAGGCACTGGAACTGGGGGTGCATCGCATCGAGGTCGCGCATGGAGCCGTTGGTAATCGCACCGATACACCCCAGGCCCCAATGTACCGTCGTATTGACCTCGCCCCAGAAGGCGCCCAGTCCCGCTAGGTGGTCGATGTCCTGGACGACCGACACGGTAGGGCCCTTGCCCGAGGCCACATACTCGTAGTAACCGAGGAGCTTCTGGCGACGCACCGCGGGGTCGAAGGCGGTGGCCGACCGGATCATGACGGTTCGGGCATAGCCCACCAGCGGCGCGCTGCCCATCCGGTTAGGGAACAGTCGCGCGCGGGTGAAGCCGCTGGTCGTGCGCTCCCCGCGGGCCACCTCGAGTGCGTTGGCGATGGTGGGGGTGTCGAACTTGCGCAGGTGGTCGAGCAGCGTGTCTTCGCTCATGGTGTTCTCCTTGGTCATGGTTCAAGCAAGCGCGCGAGCGCCCGCGGCAGCGCCAGAGCATAAACGAGCGCCGCCCCGCCGGGGAGACCCCGTTGCGCCGGCCGGGCAGGCGCGCGCCCCCCCAGGGGGGCAGAACGGGGATCGGTTACACTCATCTCAGATCGAACCTCTGCACTGGAGTTCTCTAGCCTTGAATCCCCGACAGCCCAACGGTTCCGAGGAAGCGCTGCTGCGCGGCTTCACGGTACTGGACTTCACCCGCGTGCTCGCAGGCCCCTACTGCACGCGACTGCTCTGCGACCTCGGCGCCCGGGTCATCAAGGTGGAGCGGCCCCGTGAGGGCGATGAGATCCGCTACACCGTGCACCAACTTGAGGCCGGGCGCACGGACCAGAGCACTTACTTCGTGCGGCTCAACGCCGGCAAGGAAGGCATTGCCGTGGATCTCGCCAATGCCCAGGCACGCGAGGTCATCCTGGACCTCGTGCGCCAAGCAGACGTGCTCGTGGAGAACTTCTCCCCCGGGGTCATGGCTCGCTACGGGTTCGACGAAGCGTCGCTGCGCGCGCTGTGTCCGGGCCTGGTCTACTGCTCTATTTCTGGCTTCGGCCAGACGGGACCGCTCGCCTCCCAGCAGGCATACGCACACCTGATCAACGCCATCTCCGGGATGATGGATCTCGAGCGCGCGGGCTCGCCCAATCCGCGCGTGTCCTACCTGCAGGCCGCCGACGTGCTGGCCGGCACCCACGCCTTCGGGGCGATCTGTGCGGCGTTACTGCGCCGCGCGCGCACCGGTCGCGGCGCCTACCTCGATGTGTCCATGCTCGAGTGCCTAGTGGCCGCAGAGGATATTACCTTCGGCGGCCTGTTGAACGGGGCTGCAGTGGAGCGCCGACCAAGGGTGGGGATGGTGGTACATCCCATCGGTCAAGGTCACCTAGCGGTGCAGACCGCGGGTGCGCCTCACCTGTGGATCCGCTTGGTAGCAGCCATGGGTCGCCCAGAACTGCAGGCTGACCCGCGCTTCGCGACCCCGGCACTGCGTCGCGCCAACTGGAACGACCTGCTCGCCGAGGTGGGCCGCTGGCTCGATGGCTACGGCAGCGTCGAGGAGGCCGCCAAAGCGCTCTCGGCGGCGCGCATTCCGAACGCGCCGATGTTGAGTCCCGAGGAATTGGTGGCGCATCCGCAGTTGGCAGCCCGGCGGGCGTTCCCCGCCGTGAGTCATCCCAGCCGGGGTGAGGTCCGCGTGACCGCCACGCCCTTCCATGTGGACGGCGTGCCGGTAAGCCCTGCGGGGCCGGCGCCCCACCGGCCCGGGGAGCAAACCGCGGCGGTGCTGGGTGGGTTGCTGGGTTACAGCGCCGAGCGGCTAGAGGCCCTGCGCGCCGCGGGTGCTATCGCCTTCCCCGCCTAGCTTTAGTTCCAGGGGGCGAGCGCGCGCAGGAACTGGCTCACCGGCTCGTCCCAGGAGAAGCGCCGGGCATGCTCGCGTGCCGCTTGCCGGGAGCAGCCCAGTGCCCTGACGCAGGCGCTACCGAGGTCCTCGTCGAGCACCCCTGCGGCGCTCTCGCCGATCACATCCAGGGGGCCGGGTACGGGGTAGGCGGCCACGGGCGTGCCACAGGCCAGCGCTTCGAGCATCACTAGGCCGAAGGTATCCGTGCGACTGGGAAACACCAGCACGTCGGCGGCCCGGAAGTAGCGCGCCAGTTCGGCCTGGGACTGGATGCCGGCGAAGTGGACCCGCGGATGACGCCGTGCGAGCTGCGCGCCCAAGGGGCCGCTTCCCACGGCCCACTTAGAGCCCGGCAAGTCCAGACCGAGGAATGCCTCGATGTTTTTCTCCACGGCGAAACGCCCTACGTAGAGGAAGATGGGGCGCGCCGTGGTCAGCCGGTCCCGTTCGCCCGGGGAAAAGGCCTGCGTATCCACTCCGTGGGACCACTGCACGGTGTTGGTGAAGCCGCGCCGACGCAGCCCCTCGCGCACCCGTGGAGTGGGCACGAGCATGGCACTGGCCGGGCCGTGGAAGCTGCGCAGCCAAGCGTAGGACAGCGCTAGCGGGATCCCCGTGCGCGCGCGCACGTACTCGGGGAAACGGGTGTGGTAGGCCGTCGTAAAAGGCCGTGAGTGGCGCACGCACCAGCGCTTGGCTGCCGCGCCCAGTGGCCCCTCCGTGGCAATGTGCAGCGCGTCGGGCGCGCAGGCGACGATGCGCTGCGCAACCCGGCGGTAGGGTAAAAGCGAGAGGCGGATCTCCGGATAGCTGGGGCAGGGCAGCGTCAGGAACTCCAAAGGGCTCAGCACGTCGACCGCGTGCCCATGGGCGCGAGCCCCCTCGCACAGGCGCTCGAGCGTGTTGACGACGCCGTTGACCTGCGGGTGCCAAGCGTCGGTGACGATCAGGACTTTCATGGGGGAGTCCAGGGCAACGGGTGGGGCCCCCATCATGCCCGACACCCAGGTGCGGCGCTGCCCAGGCCCTTAGCTGCCGGGCGCGGGCTCGCGCATGAGGCAACGGGCATCCACCTGGTCGATCCGCGGTTGGCCGAGCAGTACCAGGGTGTTGCGCACTTCTTCCTGCAAGATCTCCAGCGCGCGCGATACGCCGGCTTCACCATTCGCAGCCAATCCGAATAGCAGGGCCCGGCCGGCCATGCAGCCCTGCGCGCCGTGCGCCAACGCTTTGACCACATCGGCACCGCGCCGCACCCCGCCGTCGAGCAGGATCTGCGCGCGCCCGCCGACCCGGGCGGCCACATCCTCGAGCACTGAGAGCGCCGCCGGCGCCTGGTCGAACTGGCGCCCGCCGTGGTTGGACACCGCGATGGCGTCCGCACCATGCTCGCAGGCGAGCCAGGCATCGCGCGGGTCCAGGATACCTTTGACCAGAACCGGTCCGCGCCAGCGGCGCTTCACCCATTCCAGAGCCGTCCAGCTCGGCGTTTGGTCGTATTGGTCTTGGGCGAAGCGAGCGATGCTCACCACATCGCGCGACGCGCAGGCGCTGCCGGCTAGGTTGCCGAAGCTCACCGCGGGGCCGAGCCCGACGCGGGCAAGCCATGCGGGGTGGGTCAGCATGTCGAGCAGGTTGGCGGCCGTGATGCGCGGCGGGACGGTGAACCCATTGCGGATGTCGCGCTCGCGCGGCCCTTGGATCTTGGTATCGACGGTGAGTACCAGGACTTCGCAGCCGCAGGCACGTGCGCGCTCCATGAGCGCCTCGTTGATGCCGCGGTCCTTGAGCAGGTAGAGCTGGAACCAGAACGGGGCCGGGGCAGCCGCGTGCACCTCCTCCAGGCTGCAGGCGGACATCATGCTGAGGCAGAAGGCCGTGCCCCGGGCTGCAGCCGCGGCGGCTAACAGGGCTTCGCCGCGCGGCCAGAGCAGGCCGGCGAGCCCGGTGGGGGCCACTACCAGTGGCGTGGCGTAGCGGCGCCCAAGGAGTTCCACCGAGGTGTCCAGTTCGCTCACGTCCACCAGAGCCCGCGGCAGTAGGCGCACCGCGCGCAACGCTTCGGTGTTGGCTCGCAGGGTTGCTTCATCCTGCGCGCCGCCATCGATGAAATCGAAGAGCGTGCGTGGCAGCCGAGCGCGCGCTCGCTCGCGCAGGTCGGCGATGCTGTGGGCCAGGGGTCTCACTTTCGGCGCTCGAGGTATTGCCACTTGTCCGCGACCTTGGCCCATCGATCAGCTTCAGGCAGCGGCTCGGCCGCGCAGGTGATCGCCGGCAGCCCCGCGGCCAACTCCGCGTTCAGAGCCAGGAACCGCCACTGGGCCTGCGGCAGGTCCGCGTCGGAGTAGATGGCATCCACTGGGCACTCGGGAATGCACACCGCGCAGTCGATACACGTGTCCGGGTCGATGACCAGGAAGTTAGGACCTTCACGGAAGCAGTCCACCGGGCACACCGACACGCAGTCGGTGTATTTGCACTGGATACAGGCTTCGGTCACTACGTGGGTCATGAAGGGCTCACGGACATGAAACGCCAGCGCGGGCGTCGTCTCGACAGGCTCCGATCCTAGCGGCAGAGGCCGGCCCGGGGAAGAGCGTCCCGCCGGGGCCCCGGGTGCTGTCCCCCGGCTCGTTCGCCGATCGCCGCTGGCTCAGACCTGCAGTTGCAGTCCGGGCAGCGAGGTGATCCAACCGCGAAGCGCCCCTGCACCGAGCGCACCGGACTGACGGGCGATCTCTTCGCCCCGGCTGAAGGCAATCAAGCTGGGGATGGAGGCGATCCGGTAGCGCTGCGCCAGGGCCGGGTGAGCTTCCGTGTCTACTCGGCCCCGGCGCACTCGGGGTTGAACGTCCCTTGCCAACCTGCGAAAAGGCGGGCGCCTTCGCATGGCAGGGAGCGCACCAGGGCGCCCAGAAGTCCATCACCAGCGGGAGCTCGCTGCGCCGCAGTTGGAGGTCGAGACGCTGGGGGTCCCGTTCCAGTGGCGCGCGCGTAAACAGCCCCGCGTGACAGCGCCCGCAGACGGGATCCTGATCCAGACGCGCGGCTGGCAGGCGGTTTACCCCGCCGCAGTGGGGGCAGACTACATGCAGTGTTGACGTTGACACCCTCGTCTCCTGGCGCAAACAACGCTCGCTGCGGTGCTACTGCGCGGGCTTCGCGGCGCCCTCTGCCTGACCCGTGGCCGGGTACTCCGGATTGGCCGTCGTGTCCTCTGGGCGACGTGACGCCGCGATGATGCCGTTGGTCTTCTCGACGCGGTCCTTCGCGTCGCGCACCCGCTGGTCGCAGTTCACCTTGATCTTGCGGGGGTCGTAGGCGTTGATCTCGCGCTTGATCACCATGGTGTACTTGTAGCTGCCCAGTTGGATCTTCTTCGGATCCATGCCGATCAGGGTGAGCAGCAGCATCGTGGACGTCTTCAGTTGATCGGCCACCAGCGGCTCGTCACAGATGCGCGCATAGGCTGAGGCGGTGGCATTGGACTCCAGCATCTCCTCGATGCGGGTCGTCCGGTCGTCGGCCCGGGCTACCCCGAGCGTAGTGTTCAGGGCGGCGAGGAGCAGGGCGATGCCCAGCTTATTCATGGCAGGTGGGTCTCCAAGTGAGGGATCTCTGGCAGGGACGGGCGGATCCACGGGCCGGGTGATTCTATAATGTTGCCCATACACCGTGGAGGGGTGCCGCCGGTTCCGGCGCGCCGGCTCCACAAGATTTTTTCTTGGAGGGACGCACCGTGCGGAAACTGCCTGCTTACTTGAGCCTTTTTGCTTTCTGCCTCCCCGCGTTGGCGGCCGGGCCCAGTGTGGATTCGCTCATCATGGGACTGGAGGAGAACGTTGCGATCAGCACTGGGGCGCGGGGGAGGGAGCCCAGCTATGGTGGAGGCTTGGCGGCGGGATTCATCGCCGGGATCGCTGCGCTACAGGAAGGGCGCGAGTTCTGCCCCGAGTCGCCCAAGCCCATCGCTTTGCTAGCCGCGGTGCGCAACTATTTGCTCGACCACCCCGGTCCGGCTCCCGAGGGCGCGGCCGCCGTGGTGAGCCGCGCCCTGGCGATGGCGTTTCCTTGTTCAGCCAAGAGCGGCGGCGCCGCTCAGTAGGCGCCCTTGTCCCCGAAGATGAGGAGCACGGTGCGCAGAATGATCACCAGATCCAGGCGCAGCGACCAGTTGCGCAGGTACGCTAAATCGTACTCGATCCGCTGGCGCATCTTCTCGACGGTCTCGGTCTCGCCACGGAAGCCGCTGACCTGGGCCCAGCCCGTGATTCCTGGCTTCACTTTGTGACGGACCATGTAACCGTTGATCAGCTTGCGGTACTGCTCGTTGTGGGCCACCGCGTGCGGCCGTGGGCCCACGATGCTCATGCGCCCCTGGAGCACGTTGACGAATTGTGGCAGTTCGTCGAGCGAGGTCTTGCGCAGGATGCGACCCAGGGGATAGATGCGGTCGTCGTCCCGGCTGGCTTGGCGGACCTGCGCACCGTCTTCCAACACCTTCATGGTGCGGAACTTGTAGACGGTGATCTCTTTTCCGTCAAGCCCATAGCGGCGTTGCTTGAAAAGGATCGGCCCCGGGGAATTGATCTTGATCGCGATGGCGATCGACACCAGCAGTGGCGAGATCAACACCAGGATGATCAGGCTGAGCACGTAATCCGACAAGCGCTTGATCAGGCCGTTGACACCGTAGAAGGGGGTCTCGCACACGGCCACCACGGGCAATCCGTTGATGGAATCCATCCGTGCTTGGATCAGGTCGAAGACGAAGATATCCGGGGTGAAGTAGATGGAGGCCGTCGTGTCCCGCAACTCATTGAGCAGCTTCAATATTCTCGGCTGTGAAGCCATCGGCAGCGTGATATAGATCAGGTCGATACTGTTTTCTTTGATGTACTGCGCGAGGTCGGTTAGCGTGCCTAGGTAGGGAGCGCTCTCGATGTTCACGCGCCGCTCGCTGCGCCGGTCGTCGAAGACGCCGACCACGTCGATGCCCAACAGCGTTGCCCGGCTGATGCCATCGACCAAGCGCGCACCCAGGTCACTTGAGCCCGCCACAACGGCCTTTCGGGTCACCCCCTCCATGGCCAGTAGGCGCGGCATGAGCACCGGTATGGCGATCTGGGCAACCCAAAGGAGCGAGGGTACGGTGGCCGCCCAGACCATGATCATTTTCGTGGGAAATAGGTTCAGGTACCCGCTGGCATACCCGAAGAAGAAGAGGATGCCGAGCACCACCACCCAGTTGATCAGGATCTCGCGCGCGAGACCGAACAGGGAGCCTGGCGCCAGCATGGTGCCGGGGAACGTCAGGGAGAAGACGATGAGCGCCAGGATGATGTAGGGACCCTGAAAACGCTCGTGGTAGATCGCCGCGATGGTCAGCAGCGCGCTGATCGCAATAATTGAGTCGAGTGAGATGCGCAATACCGCCGCGCCCGACAATTGCCGCCGAAAGACGCGAGGCCCGGGCTCAGAGCTTGCCAGCATGGTACTCCGTCAGGTTAAGTGGGAAAAAAGACGCAGTGTCGGGACACTTAACGGTCCTCGGCTCGTAATTTTGAGCGCAATGTGTTGCGATTTTAACAGGGAGTGTCGGCCCGCCCGAGTTTGCACGTATATTTAATTGTCACCCTGGGGCTTCCAACCTGCGGTCGGGTGCCTGAAGCCGCCAGCCGTGCACGGGCCGCCGGCATCGGCGATAGATAGCAACTTCCGGGCCCGCACCCCTGCGCCATGGGCGCTGCGGGCGAACCCTGGAGGCGAAGAACAAGGCCGATTTACCGGGTTTTTTGGGTGGGCCCCGGCCGGATATCCCGGGCACAATGGTGGCGAGGCGAGCCAGGAGAGGGAAATGCATTTCGTGCAAAGCGATGCCGCCGAGCCTCAGGACCCGCTGCTCGGGCACCTGCTGGTGACTCCCGAGGGCCATATATGCAGCTGTTCCGGCGCTTTGCAGGACCTGCTGCTTCCCCGGGCCGGCGCCGGGAGGTCGGGGCTCGCGGGATTGTTTCACGACGGCGCGCGGCTCCTGGAAGAGGCGAAGCGGCGCCGCACCTTGGCCGAGCACTTCCGCTTGCCGGCGGAAATCCTCGGTCCGGAAGGGCAGCGGGTCCCGGTGGAACTGGAGTATCGCCTGCTTTTTCAGGGCGGCCAGGAGATGTTCAATAGCATTACCGTACGCGCCCGCCCCGGGGACGAGGAACCACCGGTCCCGGCGCCGCTCGAGCGCGTTGCTGGCCTGTGGCAGGCGGAGCGATTCGCCGCGGAGGTCTACTCGCGCATCACCCTGGTGGGCGACGTCGTTCCCTTCGGCCTGCTGCTGGTCAGTTTGGGGACCGCGGGTGCCCTGGAGCAAGCCCTGGGCTCAGAGGAGGCACTCCAGGTACTGCTGGGCGAGGTGGCCGAACGGTTGTTGCGCCTGCGGCACCGGCTACCCCTGGCTCGCCTCGCACCTGACCGGGTAATCGCGCTGGTCAACCACGCCGAGGAACTTCCCGAGTTGGCCGAGCGTGCCCTTCGCGCACTGACGCCCGAGTTCCAGGTCGGGGAAGTGCGCGTGCGCCTCGCCCCGGCGCTGGCGCTGGCCTGTTTCCCGCGACAGGGCCGGAGTCTGCCCGCGCTCCTCGACGCGTTGGAGGCCTACCTTCCGGCAACCCAGCGGAGCGGCGAAATCCGCCAGGCTGGGGCCGCGTCCGAGGATGTGGAGTGGGAGGAGCGTCGCGAGGGCATCCGCGGCGCGCTGCTCGGCGCGGTGGCATCCAACACGGCCCGGCTGGTGGCCACTCCCGTGCTGCACCTGGCCAGCGGCCTCATGGACGCCGTGGAAGTGGCATTGTCTCTGCGCAGCCTGCTCGGGCTCGAGGGACAACTGCGCTACCTGCCGGATTTTCTGAATGAGCCCGCTGACGCCGATGTACTGTCGGAGTGGATGGTGGAGAAGGCGCTCGCGGTGCTCGCGGAGCCGGCGCTACGCTTCAATCTTCGCCTCACGCTGCGTGTGGCGCAGCCCCAACTCCTGGGTCCCCTGCTCCCGGCGCTGCTCTCGAGCGTCGCCCGTCGCTACGGGCTTGCTCCGGGACAACTCTCGCTACTGGTGCGCAAGGATGTCCTGTTCAGTCCGCCCGAGCCCTTCGCCCGGCAGGCCCAATTGCTGGCAGGGGCAGGCATTGGTCTCTGGGTCGACTCCTACCGGGGCCTCTTGCCCCCGGCGAGCCTGCGCGCGGCGGGCATAGTCGGCGTGCGCTTGCCCCCGGCATTGACGGATTCGGTCTCTGGGTCTAGCGCGCAGGCCCTGCGTTCGCTGGGCCTGCGCTGCCGGGTGGCGCGGCTTGAGGCCGTGCTCTCGGGGGTGGGCAGCCGGGAGGCGCTGGAGGCGGGTTTTGCCGCGGGGATTGAGTATGCGCAGGGCCCGCACATCGGCGGCCACGTAACCCTCGAGGGACTGGTCGAGCTCCTGGAACAGAACCGGCGCCCCTGACGCGGAGCGCCAATGTCCCGCTCAGCAGCAGCGGTTCACACCGCTCCAGCGTTGCCGGACTGCGCCGTCGAAGTACTGGCGCCGATCCAGCGGTGCTTGCTCAGGGTGCTCGGTCGCATGATGGGCCAAATAGCGCTCGTAGGCGTCGTCACCGGAGAGTTCGCGCAGGAAGCGCCATACCCGCAGCAGCGGGCCGGGTTCCCCCGCCCGCCCCGGCTTGCCCGCCGGCGCGCACGCCGGCACAGAGGTCTCAGTGCCCACCGGCGGCTAGCATGGCCGGCGTTAGCCGCGTGGGCGTGTAACCCGACTCGCTCAGCGGGTGCACGCTGCGGCCCTGGGTAAAGCGGATGCTCATGCGGACCATGTCGATGATGATGATCCACAACAGGCTGACGAAGAGAATGCAGAGCACGGCATCCAGACGCTGGTTGAAGATCAGTGTCGGCGCGACGGCCGCCTTGGCCGCCGGTAGAGTGCCTGCGGCGAGTTTTGCCGCCATGTCACTGGCGGCGGCCAAGAAGCCCAGCTTCGGATCGGTCGAGAAGATTTTCTGGAAAGATGCCGTTGTGGTCACCACGGTGATCCAGGCCAGGGGCAGCCCCGTAACCCAAACGTAGCGCAACCGGCCCATTTTTACCAGGATGCCGGTGGCCACGGTGAGCGCGATACCGGCGAGTAACTGGTTGGAGATGCCGAACAGCGGCCAGAGGATGTTGACTCCCCCGGCGGGGTCAGTGACCCCGATGTAAAGGAAATAGCCCCAGGCCGAGCAAATCAAGAAACTCGCCAGTATCGAGGACCCCATGGAGGAGGTCTCACCCAGAGGGGGCCAGATGTGCTTGAGCATGTCCTGCAGCATGAACCGTCCCACACGCGTCCCGGCGTCGAGGGTGGTCAGGATGAACATCGCCTCGAACATGATGGCGAAGTGGTACCAGATCGACAGCATGCTACCGCCGAAGCTCTTGCTGAAGATGTTTGCCATGCCTACTGCCAAGGAGGGCGCACCGCCGGTGCGTGCAAACAGGGTCTTCTCACCCATCTCCTGGGCCAAGGTCGCCATTTGCTCCGCGGTGACCGGGAAACCCCAGCCGGTGATGGTCTTGACCGCGTCCGCCGGAAGTGCTCCTGCCACCCCTGCGGCGGTGTTGATGGCGAAGTACACGCCCGGTTCCAGCACCGTGGCCGCGATCACCGCCATGATGGCCACGAAGGACTCGAGGGCCATGCTGCCGTAGCCGATCATGCGGATCTCGCGCTCATTGGCGAGCAGTTTGGGCGTGGTTCCCGAGGAGATCAGCGAGTGGAAGCCGCTGATGGCCCCGCAGGCGATGGTGATGAACACGAAGGGGAAGACGTTGCCCGCGAAGATCGGGCCGTTGCCGTCGACGAAGCGGGTCAGCGCCGGCATCTTCACTTCCGGGGCCAGCACGATGATGGCGACGGCGAGCAGGAAGATGGTGCCCAGCTTGAGAAAGGTCGACAGATAGTCACGCGGGGCTAGCAGCAGCCAGACCGGCAGCGTCGCTGCCGCGAACCCGTAGGCGATGATCATCCAGGCAAGGGCTTGGCCGTCGAAATCGAACCAGGAGCGAAATTCGCTTTGGTCAATTGCGCCGCCTGCCCACACTGCCACCAGAAGCATGCCCAGTCCCAGGGCAGAGGCCTCGAGCACGCGCCCGGGCCGGATGCTGCGCATGTACAGGCCGACGATGATGGCGATGGGGATCGTGAGGGCCACGGTGGACGTACCCCAGGGGCTGTGCTTCATGGCGTTGACGACCACTAGTCCCAGCACCGCGATCAGGATGATCATGATCATCAGCGTGCCGACCAGTGCCGCCCAGCCTCCCACCGGACCGAGTTCGTCACGGGCCATCTTCCCGAGGCTGCGCCCGTCGCGGCGGGTGGAGCAGAACATGATCACCATGTCCTGGACGCAGCCGCCGAGGACCGAGCCGGCAAGGATCCAGATGGTCCCTGGAAGGTAGCCGAATTGCATGGCGAGCGTCGGGCCCACCAGGGGACCGGGGCCGGCGATGGCGGCGAAGTGGTGGCCGAAGACGATCCACCGGTTCGTCGGCAGAAAGTCACGGCCGTTATTGAAGCGCTCGGCCGGCGTTGCGCGGGTTTCGTCCAGGCTGAGGACCCGGGCGCAGATCCAGGCACTGTAGAAGCGGAAGGCAAGCAGATAGACGCAGACGGCCGCCGCAACGAACCAGATGGCGTTGATGGATTCGCCACGGTGTGTGGCGATGTTACCAAAGGCCCAAGCGCCCAGAAGGGCGATGGCTACCCATGGGAGCTTGCTCAAGGCGCTGTTCTTCATGTCTGCTGTTCCCCCTCCGGCAAATTTCCGCACCCGCGCGCTAGACCCATGAAGACCGCTGGCCGGTTGCGGAGGCGATGTTTGTATGTTTTCTTCTCGATTGTCTCCGTCGAGTTTAGCACAGGGCCCCCGCTGGGCAAGCGCTCCAGGGTGCATGGCCCGAGGGCGGGGGCAGGTGCTAGACTTGTCGCCATCGCCAATTGACCTATCCTGCCAGAGTCTTCTCGTGTTCACTAAAGAAACCATCGCTAGCTTCGACCCCGAATTGTGGGACGCCATGGACGCTGAACGCCGGCGCCAGGAGGACCACGTCGAACTCATCGCCTCGGAGAATTACGCCAGCCCGCGCGTGCTCGAGGCCCAGGGTTCCGTACTCACCAACAAGTACGCCGAGGGCTATCCTGGCAAGCGCTATTACGGTGGCTGCGAGTTCGTTGACGTGGTTGAGACGCTCGCCATTGAGCGGGCTAAGGCGCTCTTCGATTGCAGCTACGCCAATGTGCAGCCGCACTCGGGGAGCCAAGCCAACTCGGCAGCCTTCGCCGCCATGCTCTCCCCGGGTGACACCATCCTGGGCATGTCGCTGGCCGAAGGCGGGCACCTCACCCACGGCTCGCCGGTGAACTTCAGCGGCAAACTCTACCGCGTGGTGAGCTACGGGCTGGACGCCGCCGAGCAGATCGATTACGAGCAGATGGAGCGACTCGCCGAGGAGCATCGGCCCAAGCTGATCGTTGCCGGTGCGTCCTCTTACGCGCCGGCCATCGACTGGGCCCGTTTCCGGGCCGTGGCCGAGCGCGTGGGCGCGTTGTTCATGGCCGACATGGCCCACTACGCCGGCCTCGTGGCCGCCGGGCTCTACCCGAGCCCACTTGGCCACGCGCACGTGGTCACCAGCACCACCCACAAGACGCTGCGCGGGCCGCGCGGCGGCCTCATCCTCTCGCGCGATGGGCTCGACAAGGCACTGAACTCAGCGATTTTTCCGGGTAACCAAGGCGGCCCACTGATGCACGTCATCGCCGCCAAGGCGGTGGCCTTCAAGGAGGCTATGGGGGAGGACTTCCGCGCCTACCAAGCGCAGGTCCTCGAGAACGGGCGCACGCTTGCCCGGGTGCTGCAGGCGCGCGGGCTCCGCGTGGTCTCTGGCGGCACGGACTGCCACATGTTCCTGCTGGATCTGCGCAGCAAGGGCATCACCGGCAAGCATGCCGAGGAGGTGCTGGGGCGCGCCCACATCACGGTAAACAAGAACGCTATTCCGAAGGACCCGGAGAAGCCCTTCGTCACCAGCGGCATTCGGTTGGGTTCCCCGGCCATGACCACCCGCGGGTTCCGTGGACCCGAGGTGGAGCAGTTGGGCGGACTCATCGCCGATGTGCTCGATGCCCCGAATGACGTGGCCCGTGTAGCTGCCGTGGCCGCAGAAGTAACGGCGCTGTGCCGGCGCCTGCCGGTCTATCCCTGAGGCCCAGGGCCTGGGGCCCCGCCCATGAAGTGCCCTTTCTGCGGTGCTCTGGAGACGCAAGTGGTGGATTCTCGTGTCAGCGAGGAGGGCGAGAGCATCCGTCGGCGTCGCCGCTGCGTGGGATGTGACAAGCGCTTCACCACCTACGAGACGGTGGAGTTGCGTATGCCGCAGATCGTCAAGACCAATGCCATCCGGCAGGAATTCGACCCGGCCAAGCTGCGAACGAGTTTCATGCGGGCTCTGCACAAGCGCCCCGTGCCCACGGAATACGTTGACGAGGCTATTGACCGGCTCACCCAGGAGCTGTTGAGCCTGGGCGAGCGCGAGGTCCCGTCCCGGCGGCTGGGCGAAATGGTCATGCGCGAACTCTACCGCATGGACAAGGTTGCCTACGTGCGCTTTGCGTCCGTGTACCGGGATTTCCAGGGCGCCGAGGACTTCCGCGGCGTTCTCGACGAGGTGGCGAAGCCGCCGGCACGCCGAAGGGCCAAGCCGGACCCGACGCAGTGAAGCCCTCCGAAGGATTCGCAGGCGGCAGCTTCACCGCGGTGCAGCGCCAGTTCATGGCGCGCGCCCTGGAACTTGCCATGCGCGGCCTGTACACGACGACCCCCAATCCCCGCGTGGGCTGCGTTTTGGTGCAGGGCGGGCAAATCGTGGGCGAGGGCTGGCACGAGCACGCAGGCGAGCCCCACGCAGAAGTCCTCGCGCTGCGCGTGGCCGGCGGCCGCGCCCGTGGCTCCACCGCCTTCGTGACCCTGGAGCCCTGCGCCCATCACGGCCGCACGCCGCCCTGCACGCAGGCCCTCGTCGCTGCCGGTGTGAGTGCCGTCGTGGCCGCTGTCAGCGATCCAGACCCGCGGGTGGCTGGCGCCGGTCTTTCGGCCCTCGCTGGCGCCGGCCTCGCCGTGCGCTGCGGCCTGCTAGACCAGGAGGCCCGTGAACTGAACCTGGGCTTTTTCAGTCGGCTCGAACGTGGCCGGCCCTGGCTGCGGATGAAGGTAGCCGCCAGCCTCGACGGGCGCACCGCCCTGGAAAGTGGTGAAAGCCGCTGGATCACCGGCCCGGAGGCTAGGCGCGACGGGCACCACTTTCGCGCTCGTTCCTGCGCCGTGCTCATTGGCATCGGAACCTTGTTGAAGGATGATCCCCGGCTGACCGTTCGCGACGTTCCTACCCCGCGCCAGCCGCTTCGCGTCGTGGTGGACCGGCACCTGCAAATCCCGCTGGAGGCGCAGATCCTGGCGGGTGGCAACGTGCTCGTGGTCACCGCCCTCGGGCAGCCCGATCGCGAAGCGCAGTTGAGGGCGCGCGGCGCCGAGATCCTGCACCTGCCCGACGGGAAGCGGCGGGTAGACCTGGGCGCGCTGATGGAGGAACTGGGCCGGCGGGGCGTGAACGAGGTGCTGGCGGAGTCGGGCAACCGCCTCAACGGTGCGCTGATGGACGCCGGGGTCGTGGACGAACTCCTCGTCTACCTCGCCCCGCACCTGCTGGGCGACACTGCCCGGGGCATGTTCGGCCTGCAGCCCCTGCAGCACCTAGCGCAGCGCCCGGAGTTTGTCTTCACCGAAATCACCCGGGTGGGCGACGACCTGCGCATCCTTGCGCGCCCGAAGAGATAAGGAGCACAGCTGATGTTTACGGGGATCGTGCAGGCCCAGGGCCAGGTGGAGTCCCTGGAACCCACGGGAAGCTACCTGCGCATGCGGGTGGGGACAGGGGAAATGAGCTTGGCCGATGGGGCGATGGGCGAGAGCATCGCCGTCAACGGCTGCTGCCTCACGGTGGCGGATTTTGATGGGCGCAGCTTTGCGGTGGACGTCTCAGGCGAAACCATCGCCCGCACCGCCGGCTTCGCACCCGGCGAACCGGTGAACCTGGAGCGCGCGTTACGCGCCTCGGATCGACTGGGTGGCCATCTGGTGAGCGGGCACGTGGACGGCGTAGGCCGAGTGTTGGCCTTCGCCCGCGCCGGAGAGGGCTGGGACCTGGCGGTGGGCTGCGAGGCGGCCATCCTGCGGTACGTGGCGCGCAAGGGATCGATCACCATCAACGGCGTGAGCCTGACGGTCAACTGGGTGGATCCGGACCGCTTCGGCGTCCACATCATTCCCCACACCGCCACGGTCACCAACCTGGGTAGCTTGGCAACTGGTTCGCCAGTCAACCTCGAGGTGGATCTGATCGCTCGCTATTGCGAACGGCTCCTTGGGGTGTCTGAATACCGTCAAGTAACGGTACAAAATAATCGCAAAAACAACATGTTGCTGAACGATTAGACACTAGTCAACATAGTTTATTGTCTGACGTGGTGACGGTATTATCGTCGGTAGTTCAAAACGATACCGTCAAAATACCGTCAGATGCTTACCAAACGCCTCGTAGAAAAAGCCGCGTCAACCGACAAGCCGCAGAAGCTAGTGGACGATAGAGGCCTGTATCTCTACGTGACGCCCCACGGAACGAAGTCATGGCGGTTCGACTATCGTCTCGGCGGGAAGCGGTTCATGATGACGTTCGGCGTGTTTCCCGAAGTTACTTTGGACGAAGCGCGGAAGCGGCACTTGGCGGCATGGACCAAGCTGTCAGGGGGCATCAATCCGATACAAGAGAAAAAGCTGGAAAAACTCGGGCAGCAGCTTGGCCTCGGCAACACCTTCGCCAAAATTTGGACCGCGTGGCTTGACTCGAAAAAGGACCACCGCTCGGAAGTCTGGCGCCAAGGCCATCAACTGAATTTCAATCGCGACCTATCACCGGCATTCGGCAATATCCCGCTGGGAGACATCACGACTGAAGCACTGCTAGGTGTCCTGGAGAAAGCGGAAAACGCTCCGGCGTAAAGACCGCCGAAAGAATCCGGCAGACCGCCGTTCAAGTCTTCGATTACGGTCGCCGAAAACTCAAGATCACTGCAAACGTGGCTCGCGCTCTCACCGGCTGGGCGGAAATTCCCGCCAAGCAGCATCGCGCTTGGTTGAAGGAATCCGAGGAGGTGCCAGGGTTTCTCGATGCGCTCGATGCATACCCCTTCTACCCAACCACAAAATTCGCCGTCAAGCTGTTATGCCTTACTTTTGTCCGCAAGGGGGAATTGCGCCTAGCCAAGTGGGAAGAGTTCGACCTCGACAATGCGCTTTGGGTTGTACCGGCGGAGCGCATGAAGATGCTGACTGAGCATAAGGCTAATCGGCATAACGCCCATGATGTCCCAGGCGATCCAGTTATTGAAGGAGTTGCAACCGATCAGCGCGGGGTCTGAGTATCTTTTTCCCGGCATTGTCAGCTTAGAGCAACCAATTTCAGGCAGCACCTTGAACGTGATGTTTGCCCGGATGGGTTACCCGGGCTTACTCACGCCCCACGGCATTCGTGCCACGGCCATGCGGCGAAGACGCGCGAGCACCGGCGCGAAGCACGCGAAGCCGGTCGTGGAGGAGTTCTTCGCCTGAGTGCAGCGTCAGTTCGAGGACCAGGGACTGCTGCCCAGCAACCCGATGACCCAGGCGCTAGCCTATGTCCGCACGCGGCGCGCCGGGCTGGAAGTATTCCTCACCGACCCGGACGTTGCGGTGGACACGAACCACCTAGCACGGTAAGCGTCCAGCCAAGGCACCTTGCGGCGACGATCGGGATCAGGTTGGCTTCGGCCGGCGCAGCGGCAGGAGTTCGTCGATGCGGCTGTTCGGCCACACCGGCAGCTTTTCGAGGGTGTCCTTCAGCCAAGCATAGGG
>JANXRW010000110.1 GCA_025356655.1 Betaproteobacteria bacterium
GCCCGCTCGCCTGCCACGCCCGGACATGTTCAACCCACTTGTGCTCCATCACTTGCTGGTTCATTTGCACCTCCCTGGGAAAACCAGGGAGCCTGCGACGCCGGATCAGGAAGTGGAAGGTGACTCGGCTGGACGCTTACCCCCGGCGGGTTGCTATGGATGGTGCTGGAACTGCCCGAGGACCAGCCGAGCTTTCCCGACCTGAGCAGGGTGTTTCCCGGGGCGCTGCGCCAGCAGCGCGCCATGGCTGATCTCCTGGGGATTGCGGCCGAGGGTTGTGTCGACCAGCGCCCCTGGCTGCGTCACGGTGCTTGGGCGCAGGGAGTCCATCCCTTGCGGCGGGACTTCCCTGCGGCGACACCCCCGTTGGAGGCTGCGGCCGATTATCGCTTCGTCCGGGTCGCGGGCGAAGGCGTTCACGAGATCCCGGTGGGGCCAGTGCACGCCGGTACCATCGAGCCTGGGCATTTCCGGTTTTCGGTCGTGGGCGAGCGGGTGCTGCGCCTCGAGCAGCACTTAGGGTACACGCACAAGGGCATCGAGAAGCGCTTCGAGGGTTTGGATCTGACCCAGGGTGCGCGCTTGGCGGGCCGTGTCAGTGGCGACTCCACGGTCGCTTTCGCCTGGGCCTTCTGCCTTGCAGCGGAAGGCGCGGCTGCGCAAGCGGCTCCGGCTCGGGCGGCGTGGCTGCGCGCGCTCGCACTCGAGCGCGAGCGGGTGGCAAACCACCTCGGTGATCTAGGGTTCCTGGGCAACGACGCCGGCCTCGGCGTCGGGCTGGCTCACTTTTCTCGCATCAAGGAGGATTGGCTGCGGACGAACGAGCAGGTCTTCGGGCATCGCTACCTCATGGACTTCGTCGTCCCGGGGGGCGTGGCGCGCGATCTGCCGCAACCGGCCCTGGCGGTCCTGCGCGCCGAGCTCCAGACGGTGGAGTCCCAGGTGGGCCGGTTACAGGCGCTCTATGACGAGCACCCCGGGTTGCAGGACCGGCTGGTGGGGACCGGCGTCGTGAGCCCTGGCCTGGCGCGCCAGTTGGGGCTTTGCGGACTGGCCGGACGCGCCAGCGGGCAAGGCTTCGACCTGAGAGTACAGGCACCGGCCCCACCCTACGATCGGCTGGCCGTGCGTATGGCCACGGCGACCGACGGTGACGTCGCCGCGCGGGTGGCACTGCGCTTTCAGGAGATTCAAGAGTCTTTGCGCCTGCTACGCGACCTGCTGCCCAGCTTGCCCGTGGGGCCGCTGCGCGAGGAGGCGCCGCGGCTGGGCGATGGCGTCCTTGGACTGGGCCAGGTGGAGGGCTGGCGTGGGCCTGTTCTCATGGCGTTGGAGGCCGGCCCCGGGGGGAGCTTGCGTCGAGTCCATCCGCAGGATCCTTCGTGGCTCAACTGGCCGGCGCTGGAGCATGCGATCATCGGGAACATCGTCCCGGATTTCCCGCTCATCAACAAATCCTTCAACCTCAGCTACAGCGGCGTGGACCTGTAGGGCACCGGGCATGTACCCCATCATCAGGCTGATCCTCGACACGCCGGCGCCGCGGGAAGCCCCGCCTGAAGCCGATTCATCGCTGCGTACGCTGCGCCAGCGCCTGGGCGCCGAAGTGCTGGGCAGTTTCGCCGGTGCGCTCACCATCCGGCACGTAGACGCGGGCTCCTGCAACGGCTGTGAGCTGGAGATCCACGCCCTGAACAATGCTTATTACAACCTGGAGGCCCTGGGCATGCGTTTTGTGGCGAGTCCCCGGCACGCCGACCTTTTGTTGGTGACGGGCCCGGTGTCGGCGCACATGCGCACGGCGCTGTTGCGCACCTTCGATGCCACGCCTGAGCCCAAGCTCGTCGTTGCCCTGGGCGATTGCGGCTGCACGGGAGGGGTCTTCGGCAACAGCTACGCGAGTTTCGGGGCGGTTTCCAACGTCATCCCGGTGGACGTGGCCGTGCCCGGTTGCCCGCCGTCGCCGCGGGCGCTGCTGGCCGGCATCCTGGCGGCCATCGCGCCCGGCTCCTGAGGCGGCCAGGGTGACCGCGTCGCTGATGCGGCGGATCTGCGCCCGCCTGTGGGAGTATTGCCTGCTGACCCGCCTGCATAAGCCCATCGGCACGCTCCTGTTGCTCTGGCCCACACTCTGGGCCCTGTGGCTCGCCAGTGGCGGCTTCCCCTCGGCACGCCTGCTCCTCACCTTCTGCCTTGGCACCCTGCTCATGCGTTCCGCTGGCTGCGCCGTCAACGACTACGCCGACCGCGACTTCGATCCCCACGTGGAGCGTACTCGGCAGAGACCGCTCGCGGCGAAGCGCATTCGCGGGCGCGAGGCGCTTCTGGTGGCTGGCGTGCTGAGTCTCCTGGCCTACCTGTTGATCCTCGACCTGAACGCGCTCACGCGCGAGCTCTCCGTGGTAGCCCTGGCGCTGGCCGCAAGTTACCCCTTCACCAAGCGCTTCTTCGTTCTCCCGCAGGCCTACCTGGGTGTGGCCTTCGGGTTTGGCATCCCCATGGCCTACGCCGCGGTGCTTGGGCGCGTTCCCGCAGAGGGCTGGGTGCTCCTGCTTGCCAACATCGCCTGGACGATCGCCTACGACACCGAGTACGCCATGGTGGACCGGGAGGACGATCGGCGCATCGGCATTCGCACCTCCGCCCTGTTCTTCGGGCGCCGCGACCTTCTAGCCGTGGCGCTGTTTCACCTTCTCGCGCTCACCATCCTCGGGCTCCTGGGGTTGCAGGCGGGCCTGCGCTGGCCTTACTACCTGGGGCTTGCCGGCGCCGCGGGCCTGGCCGCACGCCAGGTCTGGCGCATTCGAGGGCGCGCGCGCGCGGCGTGCTTCGAGGCCTTCAACAACAACAACTGGCTGGGGGCGGCGGTGTTCCTGGGCTTGGCCCTGGCGCTGGCCTGAGCGTGCTTGGTGCTAGGATGCGCGCTCGGCCTGGAGGCGGGCGGGAGGACGGGCGATGGAACTTGAACTGACAGGAAAGGTTGTCCTGGTAAGCGGCGGCAGCAAGGGGATCGGTCTCGCCTGTGCGCGGGGGTTTCTGGCCGAGGGTGCTCGCGTGGGGATCGTTTCCCGCGACATGGCTAATCTGGACCGCGCGCGCGAGGACCTCGCCGGTGGCGATGATCTTGCCTGCGCACGGGCCGACCTCACCCGCCCCGAGGAGGCTCTGGCCGCCCTGCGCCGGGTCGAGCAGCTCCTCGGGCCGGTCGATGTGCTGGTCAACAGCGCCGGCGCCGCCCGGCGCTACCTTCCGGCTGACCTGGACGTGCAGGCCTGGCACGCGGCCATGGACGCTAAGTACTTCACCTACATGCACCTACTGGACGCGGCCCTGCCACGGATGGCAGAGCGGGGGCAGGGCGTTGTGGTCAATGTCATCGGCATGGGCGGCAAGGTCGCCAGCCCGATCCACATTCCAGGGGGGGCGGCCAACTCTGCCCTCATGCTCGCGACCGTGGGGTTGGCCCAGGTCTACGGGCCGCGCGGTGTGCGGATCAACGCCGTCAATCCGGGAGCAACCTTGACCGGCCGAGTGCACGAGGCCCTGCAGTTGGAAGCGCGCACGCGCGGCATGACGCCCGAGGAAGTGTTGGCCCAGGGGCAGTCCCGGACGCCGCTCGGGCGCTACGCGCGTCCAGAGGAGGTGGCCGACGTCGTCGTGTTCCTTGCATCGGCCCGGGCGAGCTACTTGAACGGCGCGGTCATTCCCATGGATGGCGGCGCGAGCCCGGTGTTCTGACCCATGCACTACGTCGACCTGCGGCAGTTCATCCAGGGGCTGGAGCAGCGCGGAGAACTCAAGCGCGTGCGAACCCAGGTGTCGCCCTACCTGGAAATGACCGAAATCTGCGACCGGGTATTGCGAGCGGGCGGGCCAGCCATTCTCTTCGAGCGTCCCACCGGCTTCGACATGCCGGTGCTGGGCAACCTCTTCGGCACCGTGGGGCGGGTCGCCCTGGGCATGGGAGAGGACTCCCCCACCGCGCTGCGCGAGGTGGGCAAGTTGCTCGCGTACCTGAAGGAGCCGGAGCCGCCTCGTGGGTTAAAGGATGCCTGGGAGAAGCTACCGCTGCTGAAGAAGGTGCTGGACATGGCGCCGAAGGAACTCTCCAGCGGGCCCTGCCAGGAGGTGCTGTGGGAAGGCCGCGACGTGGATCTCGCGCGCCTGCCCATACAGACCTGCTGGCCGGGTGACGCAGGACCGCTCATCACCTGGGGCCTCACGGTCACCCGTGGCCCCATGAAGTCGCGCCAGAACCTCGGCATCTACCGGCAGCAGGTCATCGGAGCGAATCGACTGATCATGCGCTGGCTGGCGCACCGCGGCGGCGCCCTGGATTACCGGGAGCACCTTAAACTGAACCCTGCGGAACCCTTTCCGGTCGCCGTGGCACTCGGTGCCGATCCCGCCACTATCTTGGGCGCTGTCACCCCGGTGCCGGACGCGTTGAGCGAATACCAGTTCGCCGGGTTGTTGCGGGGAGCGCGCACGGAACTCGTTAAATGCCTGGGTTCCGATTTGCGGGTGCCTGCCCGCGCGGAGATCGTGCTGGAGGGCCACATCGCGCCGGGAGACGAGGCGCTCGAGGGGCCCTTCGGCGACCACACCGGCTACTACAACGAGCAGGAGCGCTTCCCGGTGTTCACCGTGGACCGCATCACGCTCCGGCGTGACGCCATCTACCACAGCACCTACACGGGTAAGCCGCCGGATGAGCCTGCCATGCTGGGCCTCGCGCTCAACGAGGTGTTCGTACCCCTGCTGGTGAAGCAATACCCGGAGATCCTGGACTTCTTCCTGCCCCCCGAGGGGTGCTCCTACCGAATGGCCTTGGTGCGGATGCGCAAACAGTACCCGGGGCATGCGAAGCGGGTCATGTTCGGCGTGTGGTCTTTCCTGCGGCAGTTCATGTACACCAAGTTCGTCATTGTGGTGGACGAGGACGTGGACATCCGCGACTGGAAGGAGGTTATTTGGGCGCTTACCACCCGCGTGGATGCCGGCAGGGATCTGCTCGTCGCGGAGAACACCCCCATCGACTACCTGGACTTTGCGAGTCCCGTTGCCGGGCTGGGCGCGAAACTCGGGATCGACGCCACCAACAAGTGGCCGGGGGAGACCACCCGGGAGTGGGGGCGGCCCATCACCATGAGCCCCGAGGTTAAGGCGCGGGTGGACGGGCTCTGGGGGGAACTGGGGCTCTGAGCACGACCGGCGCGCCTCTCCTCCCGGACTATGCCAATGGCGTGGATTCAGGACTACGGCGGCGCTCTTGCCTAGTCGTCCCCGATGTTGCCGTCAATCGCGCCACGTCGAGCAGACGCCCCTCGAAGCCATTCCAGGCGCTACCCGCGGGGTTCTGAAGGCCTTCTGGGGAAGTCGTGATGCGACGCGGCATCTTCGTGCGGCCGTCAGGGTGATTCGCGGTTATTTTCTTGTAAAACCGCTGGCCAACAGGGTCTTGGCGAAATTGTTTCGTGCGTGTGACGACCAAATTAATCTTGTGCGATGCCGCAGATTAGAAGGCGAGAGCGCGTAAGGATTTGACGATCACCCCTGATTTGAACGAAACTGACAGCCTCGCGTGGCACGAGACATTGCCCCGAAAGGGCCCGACGGTTGGGCCCGCTGGCTGGAAGAGCAAGGCCGGCACGGTGTCATAGCGGCGCAACAATTGTTAAATAGTATGAGCGCTGCGAAAGTTTTGAAGAACGGAGCGACCATGTCTGCGACGATACTGGTGATTGAAGACGAACCGGGCATCCAGGAGTTGATGGCCTACGTGTTGCGCCTGGCCGGCCACCGGCCGGTATGCGCGGACAGTGCCGAGCAGGCGATGGAGTTGATGCAGGAGGAAGATCCCGATTTGGTCATCCTGGATTGGATGCTTCCTGGGCAGTCGGGGCTGGATTTTGCACGCACCCTGCGGGCGGAACACAACACCGCACGCCTGCCCATACTCATGGTGAGCGCACGCGCCCATGAGGAGGACCGCGCCCGCGGAATGGGTAGTGGTGTCGATGGCTATCTGACCAAGCCTTTCTCTCCTCGGGAACTCAAGTCTCTGGTCAAGGAAACCCTGCACCAAGCCGCTCTGGCCGCTTCGGCAGCGATACGCGAGGGGGCGGGGAGAAAGCCCCTGCGGCGCTGGCCGGGTTTTTCTGCAGCACCCGCGTCCGTGGGTTTCGTCGCCGGCTGATCCCCTGCGGTTCCCATTTGGGAGCCGATAGTGAGCCACTGCTAGACTCTCGGGTCCATAGGTCCGAGAATCTTCATGCCCAACCGCTTGGCTGCGGAAGCCAGTCCCTACCTCCTGCAGCACGCCCGCAACCCGGTGGAGTGGTACCCCTGGGGCCCTGAGGCGTTCTCCGTCGCCCGCGCCCTGGACCGCCCCCTGTTGTTGTCCATCGGATACTCCGCTTGCCACTGGTGCCACGTCATGGCCCAGGAGTGCTTCGACGACGCGCAAGTGGCCGCGACCATGAACCGGCTCTTCGTGTGCGTCAAGGTGGACCGGGAAGAGCGGCCGGACATCGACCAGATCTACCAGCTGGCCCACGGACTCATCACCCGCCGCAATGGTGGCTGGCCGCTGACGATGTTCCTCACCCCGGCGCAGCAACCGTTCTACGCCGGCACCTATTTCCCGAAGGTGGCCCGCGGCGGCCTGCCCGCCTTCTCCGACCTGCTCGAACGTGTGGCGGAGGTCTTCGCCACCCGTCGCGGCGACGTCACGAGCCAGGCGGCGGAACTGGTCGAGGCACTGCAGCGGCGTCTACCGCGCCCCGACGCGGCGACGTCCGTCGAGGGCTTGGCGGCGCGGGCGGTTCAGGAACTGGCGGGAAGCTTCGACTCCGTCCACGGCGGCTTTGGTGCGGCGCCGAAGTTTCCTCATCCGGCGGAGCTGGCGCTATGCCTGCTGGACCCCGAGCGAACCGGCGCCGCGACCATGACCGAGCGCACCCTGCTGGCCATGACCGAGGGCGGGCTCTTCGACCACCTCGGTGGTGGCTTCTTCCGCTACAGCGTGGACGCTAGCTGGACCATTCCGCACTTCGAGAAGATGCTGGCCGATAACGCCCTTCTGTTACCGCTGGCCGCCGAATGCGCGCAGCGCACACAATCAGCTGAAGTGGGCGAGGCCTGTCGTCGGACGGTAGCCTGGGTGCTGCGCGACATGCAGGGGCCCGGCGGAGGGTTTTACGCCAGCGTGGATGCCGACAGCGAGCTAGGCGAGGGCGAGTACTACCTCTGGCAGCGCGCCGAGGTCGAGGCGCTTCTGGAGGAGCCGACCCGCTCGCTCGTGGTGCGCTACTTCGGCCTGGATCTCCCGGAGAACTTCGACCGCCGCCGCTTCCACCTACGCTGCGTGCGGCCGCTACCGGCCTGCATCGAGGGCCTGGGGCTGGATCTGCCGGGCGCCTGGAATGCCCTGGTGGCGGGCATGGCGGTGCTCGCGCGCGCGCGCGCCCAGCGGGCGCCGCCGGCGGTTGACCGCAAGGTGCTCACCGCCTGGAACGCCCTGATGATCCGCGGGCTTGCCCGCGCATCGCGCTTGCTGGGAGAGCCCGGCTGGATTGCCCCGGCGCGGCGAGCCCTGGAGTGCCTCCGGCGGGAACTCTGGCGCGACGGACGCCTGCTGGCGGTCTCCTGCCAGGGCCGGGCGTACCTCGAGGGCTATCTGGACGATCACGCCTTCCTGATCGAGGCGCTCCTGGAACTGTAAGCGGCTACCGGAATGCGCGTAAATCTGGCTTTCTACGCGCAAAGTCGCCGGGATGGTGATTCCGGGACAGTCAGGTTGCTGAACGGGATGGGTGCGTAGGGCGCGTAAGGCCGGGCGGATCGTTGCAACCCGGG
>JANXRW010000125.1 GCA_025356655.1 Betaproteobacteria bacterium
CTCATCAACCACCCGCTCGACTGCCCGATCTGCGACCAGGGCGGCGAATGCCAGCTGCAGGACCTCGCGGTCGGCTACGGCAACAGCAATTCGCGCTACCAGGAGGAAAAGCGGGTGGTCCTGCACAAGGACATCGGCCCGCTGGTGGCCGCAGAAGAAATGAGCCGCTGCATCCAGTGCACGCGCTGCATCCGGTTCGGGCAGGAAATCGCCGGTGTGATGGAGCTGGGCATGATCGGGCGGGGCGAGCATTCCGAGATCGTTTCCTTCGTCGGCAAGACAGTCGATTCGGAGCTCTCGGGCAACATGATCGACATCTGCTCGGTGGGCGCGCTCACCTCCAAGCCTTTCCGCTATTCGGCCCGCACCTGGGAGCTTGCGCGGCGCAAGAGTGTTTCGCCGCATGACGGCCTGGGCTCGAACCTGGTCGTGCAGGTGAAGCAGAACAAGGTCATGCGCGTCCTGCCGCTCGAAAACGAGGCCATCAACGAGTGCTGGCTCTCCGACAAGGATCGCTTCTCCTATGAGGCACTGAACAGCCCCGAGCGGCTGCATCGGCCCATGATCCGGGACGAATCCGGGTGGCGGGAAGTGGAATGGCCTGAGGCGCTCGAGTTCGTGGCGCGCGGATTAGGCGCGGTGTGCGAGGAGTCCGGCCCGCAGGCACTCGCCGCCCTGGGCTCGCCGCACGCCACCGTGGAGGAATTGTTCCTGCTGCGCAGCCTCTTGCAGGGCCTGGGTAGTGGGAACGTGGATTTCCGCACCCGCCAAGTAGACTTCCGTGCCGATCCGCTGCGTCGGGGCCTGCCCTGGCTGGGCATGGCTGTCACGGAGTTGGACGGACTCGACCGTGCGCTCGTTCTGGGCAGTAGCCTGCGCCAGGACCATCCGCTGCTGGCGCAGCGCCTGCGACGGGCGACCCGCAAGGGGCTGCGCCTGAGCGTCCTGCACTGCCTCCAGGAGGACCTGCTCCAGCCCGCGGAGGTCCAGTACGTGGTGCCGCCGTCGCAGTTGCCGCGCGCTCTGGGCGAGATCCTGAAAGCAGTGTCGGCGCTGCGCGGCATGGCGCTGCCGGCCTGGGCTGCGTCGGTCGCGGCCCTGCAACCCGGCGAGCAGGCTCGGCAGGTGGCGCAAAGCTTGGCGGGGGGCGAGCGGGTTGCGGTGTTACTGGGGAATTTTGCGGTGGCGCATCCGCAGGCCGCGGTATTGCAGCAGATGGCGCATTGGCTCGCCACCGCCCTGGGTGCGCGGTTCGGGTTCCTCGGGGAGGCCGCCAACAGTGTGGGGGGCTACCTGGCCGGAGCCGTGCCCACCGTTGACGGGTTGAATGCCCACGACATGTTTGCCAAGCCGCGCGCCGGCTACGTGCTGCTCCATGCGGAGCCGGGGCTGGACTGCGCTGACCCCGCCGCAGCCCTGGCCGCACTCCGTGCTGCCCACTTTACGGTGGCGCTAACACCCTTCCGTCACGAAGGCCTGGCCTACGCGCACGCGCTGCTGCCGGTCTCGCCCTTCACCGAGACCGCCGGGACCTTCGTGTCCACGGAAGGCCGGGTGCAGAGCTTCACGGGTGCGGTGAGGCCCCTGGGTGAGACCCGCCCGGGCTGGAAGGTGCTGCGCGTGCTGGGCGATCTGCTCGGGGTGCCTGGGCTCGCCTTCGACGGTGCCGACGCGGTTCTCCGAGCAGCCCTTCCTGAGGACGTGGCCTCGCGGCTGGACAACGCCCTGGAGCCGGGCCTGACGCCGCAGTTCGAGGCTCCGTCCGCAGGCATCGAGCGCATCGGCACCGTGGGCACCTACGCGGCCGATCCCTTGGTCCGGCGGGCGCCCGCCCTGCAGGCACGCATCTCATCGCCGGCGCTCGTTCTGCTGCATCCGGACGCCATGGCCTCGATGGGTATCACCGAGGGACAACCCGTGCGCGTGAGCCAGGCGGGCGAATCCCTGGTTGGGCTCGCGCGGGCGTCGCGCGCCGTTCCCCTGGGTTGCGCCTGGGTGCCGGCTGCGGTCGAGGGTGGTCTGGCTGCCGCTGCCAGCGGCACGCTGCGGATCGAGCCCCTGCCCGTCACCGCGGAGGCCTCTGCCTGATGCTGCAATGGATCCCACAGGCCTTAGGCCCCCTATGGCCCGCCGCACTGGCGCTCCTGAAGATCATTGCCATCGCCCTGCCGCTGGTGGTCGCCGTGGCCTATTTGACCCTGCTCGAGCGCAAGGTCATCGGCTATATGCAAATCCGCATCGGCCCGAACCGGGTGGGGCCAGGCGGCTTGCTGCAGCCCTTCGCGGACTCGCTGAAGTTGATGTTCAAGGAGATCATCATCCCCAGCGGGGCGGACGCCGTGCTTTTTTTGTTGGCGCCCATCATCATGATCGCCTCGGCCATGGCCGCCTGGGCGGTCATTCCCTTTAGCGCCGAGATGGTCCTCGCGGACATCAACGCGGGTCTGCTCTACATTCTGGCCATGACCTCCATGGGGGTCTACGGCGTCATCATCGCGGGCTGGGCGTCGAACTCGAAGTACGCCTTCCTGGGCGCCCTGCGTTCAGCCGCCCAGATCGTCGCCTACGAGATTGCAATGGGCTTCGCCTTAGTGGGCGTGCTCATGGTATCGGGCAGCCTCAACCTGTCGGACATCGTGCGGCATCAGGCGGGCAACTTCGGGGCCCTGGGCTGGAACTGGATCCCGCTCTTCCCCCTGTTCGTGGTCTACATCATCTCCATGGTGGCAGAGACCAACCGTGCGCCCTTCGACGTGGCTGAGGGCGAGTCGGAGATCGTCGCGGGCTTTCACGTGGAGTATTCGGGGATGGCCTTCGCGCTGTTCTTCCTTGCCGAATACATGAACATGATCCTGGTTTCCACGCTCTGCGCGCTCATGTTCCTCGGCGGCTGGCTCTCGCCGCTGCCCTTCCTTCCCGATGGCCTAGTGTGGCTGCTGGCGAAGGTCTTCCTGGTGCTCATCTTGTTCCTATGGTTCCGCGCGACCTTCCCGCGCTACCGCTACGATCAGATCATGCGCCTGGGTTGGAAGATTTTAATTCCCGTGACCCTGGTCTGGATCGTCGTGATCGGGCTGTGGATGCAGACACCCTTTTGGCTCTGGGGAGGTGCCACATGATCCAGCGGTTGAGGGACTTCTTCAGCACCTTTCTGCTCGTGGAACTGCTCCGCGGCATGGCGCTCACTGGGCGATATTTTTTTGCGCGCAAGATCACGATCCAATACCCCGAGGAAAAGACGCCCCAGGGCCCGCGTTTTCGTGGCCTGCATGCCCTTCGCCGTTATCCCAACGGCGAAGAGCGCTGCATTGCCTGCAAGCTCTGCGAGGCAGTCTGCCCGGCGCTGGCCATCACCATCGAGTCGGAGCAGCGTGATGACGGCAGCCGGCGCACCACGCGCTACGACATCGACCTCACCAAGTGTATTTTCTGCGGATTCTGCGAGGAGTCCTGTCCGGTGGACTCCATCGTCGAGACGCGCATCCTCGAATATCATGGCGAGCGCCGAGGCGACCTGATCTACACCAAGGAAATGCTCCTTGCCGTCGGTGAGCGCTACGAAGAGCAGATTGCCAAGGATCGTGCCGCCGATGCCGCCTACCGCTAGTCCGACGCCGCAAAGAGGGGCGCGCCCATGAGCTTCAGCAGCTTTGTGTTCTACCTCTTCGCCTTGATCCTCCTGGGCTCTGCCCTGCGCGTGATCACGGCGCGAAACCCCGTGCACTGCGTGCTGTATCTCGTGCTGAGCTTTGCCAGTGCTGCGGGCCTCTGGGTCTTGCTGGAGGCGGAGTTTCTCGCCATCGCACTGGTGCTGGTTTACGTGGGCGCGGTGATGGTGTTGTTTCTCTTCGTGGTGATGATGCTCGACATCAACATCGAGCGACTGCGCGAGGGCTACTGGGACTATCTAGTGCCGGCGCTGGCCGTGGCGGGTGTCATGGTGGTGGAGATGCTCGTGGTGCTGGGTGGGCGTTATTTTGGGCTGCTTGAGATGCCGCAGCCGGAAGCCGTGGCGGCGGGGCACAGCAATACGCGCGACCTCGGCCGCGTGCTCTACACGTTCTATGCCTATCCCTTCGAACTGGCGGCCGTGGTGCTGCTGGTGGCCATCATCGCTGCCATCGCGCTCACCCTGCGCTCGCGCAAGGACACGCGTTACCAAAACCCGTCACAACAGGTGGGCGTGCGCAAGGCCGACCGGGTGCGGGTGCTGAATATGCCCTCGGAAAAGCAGGCCAACGGCTCATGATGTCTCTCTCCCACTATCTCGCACTGAGCGCGATGCTCTTCGCGATCAGCGTGGTCGGGATCTTCCTCAACCGGAAGAACGTGATCATCTTGCTCATGGCCATCGAACTGAACCTGCTGGCCGTGAACCTAAACTTCATCGCCTTCTCGCACTTCCTGCGCGATCTGTCGGGCCAGGTGTTCGTGTTCTTCATTCTCACGGTAGCCGCGGCGGAATCCGCTATCGGCCTGGCGATTCTGGTCTGTCTGTTCAGGACGGTGCAGTCAATCAACGTCGATGATCTCAGCCGGCTCAAGGAGTAGCATGCGCAGCCTTCCGTGCCGCCGCGGTAACCTGCAGGGCCGTAGCCAATGAACCCGCTCTACCTGGCCATTCCCCTGAGCCCCCTCGGTGGCGCCCTGGTGGCGGGGTTCTTCGGGCGCACCATCGGGCGTACGCTGAGCCACAGCGTGACCATCCTCGGCATGATCGCCTGCTTCATCTGCTCGCTGCTGGTCTTGCAGGACGTGCTGGCGGGACACCTCTTCAACGGTCCCCTCTATACCTGGGCTTCGAGCGGCGGGCTCAACCTGGAGGTCGGCTTCCTGGTGGACGGGCTCAGTGCCTCCATGGCCGTGGTGGTGAGTTTTATCTCGCTCATGGTGCACGTCTACACCATCGGCTACATGCACGAGGATCCTGGTTACCAGCGGTTCTTCTGCTACATCTCGCTGTTTACCTTCGGGATGCTGATGCTGGTGCTGTCGAACAACTTCCTCCAACTCTTCTTCGGGTGGGAGGCGGTGGGTCTCATGTCCTACCTGCTCATCGGCTTCTGGTACACGCGCCCTTCGGCGATTTTCGCCAATCTGAAGGCGTTTCTGGTCAACCGGGTGGGAGACTTTGGCTTTCTTCTGGGCATCGCCCTGGTGGCGGCGCACTTTGGTTCGCTCGATTACGCGGTCGTCTTCGGCAAGGTGCCGGGGATGCAGAACACCACCATCGAGATTTTCTCCGGCGTGCCCTGGGATCTCTATTCGGTGATCGGCATCCTGTTGTTCGTCGGTGCCATGGGGAAATCCGCGCAGGTGCCGCTGCACGTGTGGTTGCCCGACTCCATGGAAGGCCCCACCCCCATCTCGGCGCTGATCCACGCAGCGACCATGGTGACCGCGGGCATCTTCATGGTTTCCCGGCTCTCGCCGCTCTACGAAGCGGCGCCCACCGCGCTGTCGGTGATTCTGGTGATCGGCGCCATCACGGCCTTCTTCATGGGCTTGTTGGGCTTGGTGCAGCACGACATCAAACGTGTCGTTGCCTACTCCACCCTTTCGCAGTTGGGTTACATGACCGTCGGGTTGGGGGCTTCGGCTTACGCCGCGAGCATGTTCCACCTCATTACCCACGCTTTCTTCAAGGCCCTGCTCTTTCTGGCTGCGGGCTCTGTCATCATGGCCATGCATCATGAACAGGACATGCGCCGCATGGGCGGGCTCCGGCGCTATCTCCCCGTCACCTACGTCACTTCGTTGGTGGGGACGCTGGCTCTGTGTGGCTTCCCCCCCTTCGCCGGGTTCTTCTCCAAGGACGCCATCATCGAGGCCACGCGCCTGTCGAATACGCCAGGCGCCGGGCTCGCCTATGCGGCGGTGCTCAGTGGCGTTTTCATCACGTCGCTCTATTCCTTCCGGCTTCTCTTCCTCGCCTTCCACGGCAAGCCGCGCATGGACGAGCACACCCGGGAGCACCTGCACGAGTCCCCTTGGGTGGTCACGGTCCCGCTGGTGCTGCTGGCCCTTGCCTCCGCGCTCGCGGGCTGGTTTTACGTCGAACCGATGCTCTATGGAAACCATTTCGGCCAAGCCATCGTCACCGGCCCGGGCCACGAGGTACTGCGGCACATGGCCGAGGAGTTCCACGGCCCCGCTGCGGCGGCGCTCGAGGGCCTGCATTCATTGCCCTTCTGGCTGGCGCTCGCCGGCGCGGGCACCGCTGCCTACCTGTACATCGTCGCCCCGGGCTTGCCCGGCCGGATCGCGCTGGCGCTGGCCCCCCTGCACCGTCTGTTGGTGAACAAGTACTACCTCGATGTCTTCTACGAGGCGGTCTTCGCCACGGGGGCTCGCCGAATCGGTCGCCTGCTGTGGACCGTGGGCGATATCGGAATCATCGACGGTGCAGTCAATGGTGCGGCTCGCGCCGTCGGGTCTGCCGCCGCGCTGATCCGCCAATGGCAGTCGGGCTACGTCTACCACTACGCCTTTACCATGATCTGCGGCGTGTTCCTGCTGCTGACCCTCTGGTTCGTCCGCGGCTGAGTTCCTTCCATGCACCTTAATCTGCCACTGCCCACATGCTCCTTGGTCTGCCACTGCTGAGCGTCGTCGTCTGGCTGCCCATCGCCGCCAGCATCCTCACCCTTGCGGCCTCCAGCCAAGGGGCCGCGTTTGCGCGTTGGATCGCGCTGGCGGGTTCCCTGGCGGGCTTTGCTGTCACCCTGCCTCTGTGGCAACAGTTCGACCCGCAGATCGGCCACATGCAGTTCGAAGAGAACCTGCGCTGGATTGCCCAGGCGGGCATCGACTACCACCTCGGTATCGATGGGATTTCGCTGTTGCTCATCCTGCTGAACACCTTCACAACCCTGGTGGTGGTGGTGGCGGGCTGGGGTGTGGTGGAGCGGCGCGTACCGCTGTATCTGGCCTCATTCCTGATGCTCTCCGGACTGATGAACGGGGTCTTCTGCGCCCTCGATGCGATGCTTTTCTACGTATTCTTCGAAGCCACGCTCATTCCGATGTTTATCCTGATCGGGGTCTGGGGCGGCCCGAACCGGGTCTACGCGGCGCTGAAGTTTTTCCTCTATACGCTGATGGGCTCGCTGCTGATGCTAGTGGCGCTGATCTACCTCTACCGGCTCTCCGGCGGCAGTTTCAGCATCTTGCATTGGCAGGAGATCAAGATCAGTTACAACGCCCAGTTGTGGATTTTTGGGGCGCTGTTCCTCGCCTTTGCCGTGAAGGTGCCCATGTGGCCGGTACACACTTGGCTACCGGATGCGCACGTGGAGGCACCCACGGGGGGCTCCGTGGTGCTGGCCGCGGTCATGCTGAAACTGGGCGGCTACGGTTTTCTACGCCTGTCCTTGCCTATTGCGCCGGACGCCGCGCACGCCCTCTCCGGCGTGGTCGTCGCCTTGTCACTGGTGGCGGTGGTGTACATCGGGCTGGTGGCACTGGTACAGGCGGACATGAAAAAGCTGATCGCCTATTCGTCCATCTCGCACATGGGCTTCGTCACCATGGGGGTGTTCCTGTTCAACGCCCGTGGCGTGGAAGGGGCGGTCCTGCAGATGGTGTCACACGGCTTTATCAGCGCGGCCATGTTCCTTTGCGTCGGCGTGCTCTATGACCGCATGCATACCCGCCTGATCGCCGACTACGGTGGCGTGGTCAACCGCATGCCCCGGTTCGCCGCCTTCATGCTGTTTTTTGCCATGGCCAACGCCGGATTGCCTGGAACCAGCGGTTTCGTGGGCGAATTCCTGGTCACGCTGGGGGCCATGCAGGCGAATTTCTGGTACGCGCTAATCGCGGCGACGACGCTCATCCTGGGCGCGGCCTATACCCTCTGGATGTACAAGCGGGTGATCTTCGGGGAGGTGGCGAACGAGCAGGTGGCCGCCCTCGTGGATCTGGACCGCCGGGAATTGCTGGTGCTCTCCGTGCTTGCCCTCTGCGTGCTGGGTATGGGCCTGTACCCGCAGCCCTTCAGCAACCTGCTGCATTCCTCGGTCACCGATTTGCTCGCGCATTTGGCGCTGAGCAAGCTGTGAGCGCCACTCTACCGACGCCCGAGCCCCGATGACGTTCACCTCCAATGACCTGATGGCAGCAGCCCCTCTGGTGCTGCTGTTGGCACTGACCTGCGGGGTGCTGCTCCTCGACCTCCTGCTGCGTGACGAGCAGCGCCAGATCAGTTACGTGCTGAGCATTGCGAGCTTACTAGCCACCGGGCTGAGTTGCATCGCCTTCCGTGTGGCGGCCCCGCTGCCGGCTTTCAACGGCATGCTGGTGGCGGACTCGCTCTCCGCTCTGGTCGGGGCCACGCTGTGTCTGCTGGTCGCAGGCACATTGGCCTACTCGCGCGCCTATATCCGGGACCGCGGCCTGTTCACCGGCGAATACTTCACGCTCGTGCTCTTCGCCACCTTCGGCATGCTGGTCATGGCGTCGGCCTCCCACCTGCTCACCCTCTACCTGGGGCTGGAACTCCTCTCGCTCAGCCTCTACGCGCTAGTGGCGCTGCGCCGGGACTCCGCCTCGGCCATCGAGGCCGCCATGAAATATTTCGTACTCGGGGCGCTGTCCTCGGGCATGTTGCTCTACGGCATGTCCATGATCTACGGCGCCACCGGATCGCTGCAGCTCAACGCCATCGCGGACCACGTGGTGACCGGCCATGCCAATCCGACCATCCTGGTCTTTGGGTTGGTGTTCCTGGTGGCGGGCCTGGGCTTCAAGCTTGGCGTGGTGCCTTTCCATATGTGGGTGCCCGACGTCTATGACGGCGCCCCGAGCTCCGTGACGCTGCTGCTGGGCAGTGCGCCCAAGCTGGCCGGTCTGGTGCTCATGCTGCGCATCCTTGTCGAGGCACTCGGCGCCCAGCCGGTGCTGGTGGAATGGCAGAAGATGCTGGTGATACTCGCTGTACTGTCCTTGGCTCTGGGCAACATTACGGCCATCGCGCAGACCAACATCAAGCGCATGCTGGCCTACTCGACCATTTCCCACATGGGCTTTGTGCTGCTGGGTGTGCTGAGCGGCTACGGCGGGGGCTACGGCGCGGCGCTGTTCTACACCATCGTCTACGCGCTGACCGCGCTCGGGGCCTTTGGCATGATCACCCTGCTCTCGCGCACGGGTTTCGAGGCGCAGATGCTGGAGGATTTCCGGGGCCTCCACGAGCGCAATCCCTGGTACGCCTTCGTGATGCTGGTGCTCATGTTCTCTCTCACCGGGATTCCGCCCACGGTGGGTTTCTACGCCAAGCTAACCGTATTGCAGGCAATCATTGGCCAAGGGTATCTGGCGCTGTCCGTTTACGCCGTGCTGCTCTCGCTCGTGGGCGCCTTCTACTATCTACGGCTGGTGAAGCTCATGTACTTCGACGCCCCGTCGGCGGAAGCCCCACCCCTGCTCAGCACGCCCGCCACGCGCGCGTTGGTCTTGGCCAATGGCCTCGGCTTGCTCGCTCTGGGGGTGCTTCCGGGAGCCCTGATGGATTGGTGCACGCAAGCCGTGCTGAGTTCCCTCTAGGGCGAGCGGACCGATGGCCTCGGACTTCACCGAGCACCTGATCGAGTCGGAGTGCCCCTTTACAGGGCGCCTGCTGCGGCTGCGCCGCGACCAGGTTCGCCTACCGGATGGTGCGACGGCCGAGCGGGAATATGTCCTGCACCAGGGTGCAGCGATCATCCTCGCTCTATGGGACGACTACGATGTGCTCCTGGAACACCAGTTCCGCTACCCCGTGGGGCAGCATTTCCTGGAACTGCCTGCGGGAAAGATCGAACCGGGTGAGCCTCCCCTGGAGACCGCCCGGCGCGAACTGCTTGAGGAAACGGGCTACGTGGCCGAACACTGGCGGCACCTGACGACGCTCTACCCCACCGTGGGCTATTCGAGCGAGCGGGTCGAGTTCTACCTGGCACGCGGCCTTGGATACCAGGGGCACCCCGGTGAAGCCGACGAATTCATCGAGGTCGTGCGCATGTCCCTGGACGAGGCGCTCCAGGGCGTGCTCAAGGGCGAAATAACCGAGGCCAAGACCATCCTCGGCCTGTTGTGGGCCGACCGCTTTCGCCGCGGCCTCTGGAGTTAGCGGGGTTCAGCCGCCGGCACGGTGGGCTTCCTGGTCCTGACCGACGGACCAGAGCGGGGCAGGGCGGCGGAACAGGTAGCCCTGCCCATAGCCGGTTCCCATGTCGGTCAATATCTTCAGCACCTCGCGCGTCTCCACCCACTCCGCGATGACCTGTTTGTTCAGGCCACGGGCGACGTCGCACAGCGCGCGCACGAAGATCCTGTTCGCCTCGTCGGTGGCGAGATCGCGCACGAAACCGCCGTCGATTTTTAGGTAATCCACATCGAAGCGCTTCAGATAGTAAAAGGAGCTGAAGCCCGCGCCGAAGTCGTCCAGGGCGAAGCGGCAACCCATCTGCTTGAGCTCCCGGATGAACTGCTGGGTCACGTCCACATTGCTCATCGCCGCGGTCTCCGTGATTTCGAAGACGAGCACGTTGGGGGAGACGCAACTGTTGGCCAGCATGTTCTGGAAGCGCCGTACCCACTGCGGATCGGAGATCGAGAGGCGTGACAGGTTTACGAAGTGGCGGATTTTTTGATCGCGGTGGTCCGGGTGCGCGAGATACTGGAGCAGCAACTCCACCACGCGCATGTCCAGTTCCTGAATCAGTCCCAAGGACTCGGCCGCCTCGATGTATTGGCCGGGCAGCACGATGTTGCCGCCCTCATCGCGAATGCGCACGAGGATTTCGCGGTGTACTGTCTGCATGTCACTCAGGCGAACCACGGGCTGTTCGAAGAGCACCAGACGCTCCTCGTCGAGGACCTCGCGCAGGCGGCTGGACCACTGCACCCGGCTGTGGATTCGCCGCAGGGTGTGGGCTTCCTCGTCATAGACAACGCAGCGGTTGCGGCCGCTATCCTTCGCCTGATACATGGCGATGTCGGCATTGGACAGCAGGACAGGGACCTCACCGCCATGGAAGGGGTAGAGGGCCACGCCAATGGAGGCTGTCAGGCCCGAGATGCGGTGCATGCCCGCCGACTGGTATCGATAGTGACGCAGGGCGTCGCGCAGGATCTCGCCCAACTGCAAGGCGTGCGGGCGCAGCGCATCGGGAAGGAAGACGGCGAATTCATCGGCGCCCAGACGGTACACCTGGCTTGGCATGTCAGTGAGCGCTTCGCCCAGCACACCGCCCACGCCGATGATGATTTGGTCGGCGGCGCGGTGCCCGAGGTTGTCGTTGAGGTACTTGAAGTGGTCGATGTCGATGAACAGGACCGCACCGACGCCACCGTTTCGTAGGGCCTCCTCCAGACTGCGCTGCAGGCTGACGCGATTGGGCAGTCCGGTGAGCGAGTCGTGGGTGGCCAAGTGCTCGATTTGCAGGGCAGCCTCATGCTGTTCGGTGATATTGCGCGCCGTGCCCCGAATTCCGATGAGTTTGCCCCGCTCGTCGCAGGAGACACGCGCATTGATACCGACCCAGCGGTCGCTGCCGTCGCGCGCCGCGAGCCGCGTGACGTAGTTTCTCACCTCGCCGTGGCGCTTTAAGTGCAGCAGGAAGCGCCGATTCGAAATATGCGAGGGCCGCGCCTCGAAATCAAAAAAACAGCAGCCGATCAAGTCGCGCGGCGCCAAGCCGAAGATGTCGGTGGCTCCGTTATTGAGGTAGGTAAAACGACCCAGCCCGTCGGTGGTCCAGATGAGATCGTGCGAGGTTTCCACGAGGTCCCGGTAGCGGCTCTCGCTTTCCAACAGCAACTGGATGATGCGGCGCTTTTCCTGGAGCGTGCGCCGGGCGATGGCCAGTTCGTCCTGGTACTTGTCGGTCACAGCACCCAGCGTGGAGCCCGCCAGACCGTCAATGATCTCCGTAGCATACCGGCGGTGCCCGCCATCGGTGCGCCGGGCGACCAGCACGCCCTGGCTGTCCCAGCGCCGCAGCTTGTGCACGGGCACGCCGAGTTTGGCCGAGACCTCCTGTATGGTGTACTCCAACGGCTGCTGCCCGGCCTTGCCACTAGGGTTCATCACCACCGTCCATCCACCTCGCGAAATAGCAAGCCCGTCGCTGTTTGCCACGATTGCGCGCCGAAGGCTATTCGCATCTCAATGTAGTTCCGTCGGTACGACCTCGTTCTGCCGGGCGACTAGCCGCTGCATCAGTCGAAGGTCGCGACGGGAGAGACGGCAGGCCGCGTCAACCCATAGCTCCACTACATCCACCAATTCCTGCAAGGACACCCCGTTCACGCGGCGCCGTGCGGCCGCAATCCCCGACAATCCGTTGCGGAATTTAGCTTGACGCGCGATCAGCGCCGCCACCTCCGCCTCGCCCTCACCCGTATTCACGACGTGGTCAATCACCCCGAAGGCAAGCATATCATCGGCGCCGTAGATGCTGCCAGAGGACAAGATCTCCTCCGTGACGCGGCGCCCCACGCGTCGGTCGAGGAAGGAATAGGCGCCCATGCCGGGAAACAGGTTGAAGATGATCTCCGGAAACCCAAAGCGGGCATGCCGTTCGGCCACAATGACATCGCTAGACATGGCCGCTTCGAAACCACCGCCCAGGCATTCCCCTTGAACCAGCGAGAGCGTGCACACGGGCAGGCCGTGGCCCCTATAGTTACTGTAGAGAACTCGTACGCAAGACATGCCATAGGCAAGGAGCGCGGCGCGGTCCTCGCGCTCAATGAGTTGAATAAATAGCCCCAGGTCGCCGCCCAAGTTGAATACCCCGGGCACACCGGAGGCGAGAACCGTGTACTGGATGGGGCTCGGCCGCCCGCCGTGCCAGAACTGCGCCTCGCTTGCGGCGACGAATTGGCAGTAGCGGTCGAGGTCCTGGAGCAGCCCGGGGTTAAAGTTCGGGCGAGGGCTCGGAGTCCAGCGCGACCATAGCGCGCAGGTGGCGGGATGATATTCGGCGCTAAGTTGGTCGGAGAAGAAGTGCGTGGAATACTCGGCGCCGGGCTGTTTCAGTCCGACGGGGGTGCCTACATGCCGCAGGGTGTTCGGGATGTGCATATCCATTTTCTAAATTCCTTGAAGGAAGTGACAGGAGGTGGCGGCCTTCCGAGCAAGGATCTAGGACGCAGATCCGGGCACAGGAGCGGCGCGGTTCGTGCCCGGGGACTCTATGAGAACAGTGGCATCTGTGGCAAATCTCACTTTTCGATAGATTTGCCCTCACGCGCAGACCCGATGGCCTAACGTCCACGGGATGAAACGTCGAAGGGATTGACCGAATCGCGAGAAGAGGTTACAAAATGTTTTCCGTACTTCAGCTGCCTGGGGCCCGCCGGCTCATGATCCGTTTGCTGAGCGCGTTGTTCAAAGTGGCCCTCCGCGCTCGCGTCGAAGGACGGGACAAGCTGCCTCCGCGCGGGAGCGTCATTTACGTCGCGCGGCACCGGCGGCGCATCGACGGCCTCCTGCTGGCCTTGTTACTCCCCGGCAGACCCGTCCTGGTGGTGGACCCAGCCGATCGGGGCGGCCGCCTCCACCGCTGGGTGTTAGGCTGGGTTGCGCACCGGGTCCTGGACCTGTCCGAGCCGGCGAGCATGCGGCCGCTGTTGCGTCTGTTGAGCCAAGAGAAAACGGTGGTTCTTTTTCCCACGGGGGCCGCCCGGGAGACGCGCTGCCTGCTGCGGGTCTATGACGTCCCCGCCTTGGCGGCGGCGCGAAGTGGTGCCCAAGTCGTGGCCGTGGATCTGCGCTACGGCGGCAAGTACCTGCCGCGTGTGCGCATCGAGGTCGTCGTGGCCGAGCGGCTGCGGCTGCCAACGGGCGGTGGCCAGGGATCCCGACGCCTGCGCGCCAATGAAGGCCTGCGTCGCCTTTTGGAATCCTCGGTCCTAGGTGCCGCGAGACCCGCGACGCTGATGGCCGCCTTTCTGCAGGCGATGCGGGAGCAGGGCGGGCGGAGGAAAATCCTCGAGGACTCCGATGCCCGGCAGGTGAGCTACCGCGAGCTCCTGCGCGGCGGGTTGGCCATCGGTCGCTGGGTGGCGGGGCAGAGCCGGCCCGGCGAGTTCATCGGCGTGATGCTCCCCAACGCCATCCCGACGGCGTGCACGATACTGGGTATCGGCGCCTTCGGGCGAGTGCCGGCGATGCTGAACTATTCCGCAGGCGCCGGGCCGGTGAGCGCCTCTTGCGTGGCCGCGGGCGTGAGACTGGTCGTCACCTCGCGTCACTTCGTCGCGCGCGCCGGCCTGGACGCAGTGGTCTGCGCCCTAGCCGGGCGCCAGATTGTCTACCTCGAGGACCTGCGGGCCCGCATGGGCGTGGCCGGCCGGCTATGGGTGCTCTGCGCGACCCTGTGGCCGGAGCGGATCGTCGCCTCGGGCAAAGGCAGCGATCCGGCCGCCGTGCTTTTTACCTCCGGTTCGGAAGCTCGCCCCAAGGCCGTGGTGCTCAGCCATGACGGCGTCCTGGCGAATATCGACCAACTCGGCCTGCAGATGGACTTCGACGAGCGCGACAAGGTGCTAAACCCCTTGCCGCTCTATCACAGCTATAGTTTCACGGCGGGCCTCCTGCTCTGCCTCCTAACAGGAACGCGCCTGCTCCTCTATCTCTCCCCCCTGCACTACCGCGCCATCCCGGAATTGGCCTATCGGGCCGAGTGCACCTACCTCTTCGGCACGAGCACCTTCCTCAGCTACTACGGGCGCTTCGCCGACCCGCTGGATTTCCGCTCACTGCGCTTCGTGATCTCCGGGGGGGAGAAACTGGGGGAGGATGTGGCGCGGCTCTGGCGCGACCGCTTCGGCCTGCGCATCCACGAAGGCTACGGGGCCACGGAATGCTCGCCCGTAATTGCAGTGAGCGCGACGCCGACCTACCGGCCGGGCACTGTTGGGCGCCTGCTCCCGGCCATGGAGTACCGGATCCGCCCCGTGACCGGGATCAGTCGCGGCGGCGTGCTGCACCTGCGCGGCCCCAACCTCATGCTGGGCTACTGCCACTTCGAGCGGCCAGGCGAGATCCAAGCGCCTACCTCCGAGGTCGGCCCCGGTTGGTATGACACGGGGGACGTGGTGGAGATGGGAGACGACGGCCTGTTGAGCGTGGTGGGAAGGGTGCGCCGCTTCGCAAAGATCGCCGGCGAGATGGTGTCCCTGGACTTGCTCGAGGAGGTGGCCCAGGTGGCTTCCCCCGAGTTCCGGCATGCGGCGCTATTGAGGGCGGATGCCGAGCGGGGCGAGACGACGATGGTCTTCACGACGGATCCAACGCTTGATCGCCCGCGGCTTGCGCGCGCGGCCCAGGAGTTGGGATACCGGGATCTCGCCGTGGCTCGCTCGGTGCAGTGGCGCCCCGAACTGCCCGTTCTGGCGAGCGGCAAGACGGACTACCTACGCTTGGCCGAGCCCAGCCAAGAGGCGCCCGTGCGCATGCTTGCCCCGTCATCCCCCGTAGGCAATGCGGTAGACCGCACCCGCCAAATCGTCGGATAGGAGCAGTGCCCCGTCGGGCATCACCAGTAGGTCCACGGGCCGGCCCCACGGGTGTTCAGCGCGCAGCCAGCCCTCAGCGAAGACCTCGGCGGTGACCGGCCTGCCCGGGGTCACATCCACGGTAACGACCCGGTAGCCGACCTTATGGCTGCGGTTCCAGGAGCCGTGCTGTGCCACGAAGACCCGGTTGTGGTACCGCGCCGGGAATGCGGTGGCGGTGTAGAAGCGCAGCCCATCGGCCGCCACGTGTGCACCGTGTTTGTAAACCGGGGGTACGAACTCGCGGCAGGCTCGGTTCGCCCCGAACTGAGGGTCCGGCGTATCGCCTTGATGGCAGTAGGGAAAGCCGAAGTGTTGGCCCGGCGTGCTCACTTGGTTGAGTTCATCCGATGGCAGGTCGTCTCCCAGGTTGTCCCGGCCATGGTCGTTGAACCAGAAAGCTTTGGTGCGCGGATCCCAGTCGAAGCCGACGGAATTGCGCACCCCGCGCGCAAGAACCTCCCGGTGGGTGCCGTCGGGTTGCATCCTGAGGATCAGGCCGAACCGGTCTGGATCAGCCTCACACACGTTGCAGGGGGCTCCCACGGGGATATAGAGCAAGCCATCGGGGCCAAAGGCGATGTAGCGCCAGCCGTGCCAGTATTCCCGAGGTAACCCGTCCACGGCCACTGCTGCGGGAGGCGGGTCTTCCAGGCGGTCCTCGATGTGGTCGTAGCGCAGCACCCGCCCGACTTCTCCCACGTAGAGCGAGCCCTCTCGGTACGCCACCCCGTTTGGGTAGTCCAGTCCGGTGGCGAGTGCCAACACCCGTCGCGGCGCGCTACCGGCAGCGATGGCATAGACGGTGCCGCCGGGCTCCCGGGTGCCCACGAAAACGGTGCCGCGTGCGCCCAGGGCGAGTGACCGAGCCCCAGGCACGCGCGCGTAGAGGCTGATCTCGAAGCCCGGTGGCAGTTTGATGCGATCGAGCGGGAGCGTTTCCGCGGCCCCCGCCTGGAGCCAGGCGCTCAGGCTGAACAGCACCAGGCAGCGCAACGCAGTCATTCCCATGGCGGGCACTCCTTCAAAAAATGGCGACGCCCTTGAAAGCAGGCAACCCTGCCCCAATTTTGCCCCAGTTTAGTCCAAGGGGAGCCCGACACAATGAGCGATACCGCCGCAATCAAGGAAACACTGGGATTTCAGGCCGAGGTCAAGCAACTGCTCAGCCTGATGATCCATTCCCTCTACGGGAACCGGGAGATCTTTCTCCGCGAGCTCGTCTCCAACGCCTCCGACGCCTGCGACAAGCTGCGCTTCGAGGCCATGGTGGACGCAAGCCTATTCGAAGCGGATCCTGAGTTGCGCATCACCGTGAGCGCCGACGCCGAAGCACGCACGCTGACCATCACGGATAACGGCGTCGGTATGTCGCGCGAGGAGGTCATCCAGAACATCGGCACGATCGCCAAGTCCGGGACGCGGGAGTTCTTCGACCGATTGACCGGTGACCAGGTCAAGGACGCCAATCTGATCGGACAGTTTGGCGTGGGGTTCTATTCCGCCTTTATCGTTGCCGACCGAGTGGTGCTGGAGACCCGCCGTGCCGGCATGGGCGTGGAGCACGGTGTGCGTTGGGAGAGCGACGGCGCCGGGGAGTATTCCGTGGAGGTCGTCGAACGCGCCACTCGCGGCACCTCCGTGACGCTGCACCTGCGCGAGGCCGAGGGCGAGTTCGTGGAGAGCTACCGCCTGCGCAGTGTTTTGCGCAAGTATTCCGACCACATCACCCTGCCCATCCTCATGGATAAGGAGGAATGGGATGCGGAGGCTAAGGCCCAGCGCAAGACCGGTGAGCAAGAGCAGGTGAATCAGGCGTCGGCGCTGTGGACCCGCGCCAAGTCCGACATCACCGAGGAGCAGTACCAGGAGTTCTACAAGCACGTTGCGCATGACTTTGAAGCGCCGCTGGCTCACCTGCACGCGCGCGTCGAGGGCAACCACGAATACACGCAACTGCTCTTCATCCCCGCCCGCGCCCCCTTCGACATCTGGGACCGGGAGCACCGCCATGGCGTCAAGCTTTACGTGCGCCGCGTGTTCATCATGGATGATGCCGAGCAGCTGATGCCGCCCTACCTTCGCTTCGTGCGTGGCGTGATCGATTCCAATGACCTGCCGCTCAACGTTTCGCGCGAGATCCTGCAGGAGTCGCGCACGGTGGAGGCGATCCGCGCCGGGTCCGTGAAAAAAGTTCTGGGGCTGCTCGAGGACCTGGCGAAGGACGAGGCGCAGAAGGAAAGGTACGCCACCTTCTGGAAGGAATTCGGCCGCGTGCTCAAGGAGGGCGTGGGCGAAGACCATGCCAATCGGGAGCGCATTGCAAAGCTGCTGCGGTTCTGCTCCACCCACGCCGACACCGAAGCCGAAGAGGTTTCCCTGGGCGACTACGTGGGACGCATGAAACCCGGCCAGGAACACATCTACTACATCAGTGCCGAGTCGTTCTCCGCTGCGCGCAACAGCCCGCACCTGGAGATCTTCCGCAAGAAGGGCATCGAGGTGCTGCTGATGCACGACCGCATCGATGAATGGGTGACCGGCAGTTTGACGGAGTTCGACGGCAAGCAACTACGCTCGGTCGCCAAGGGAGATCTGGAACTGGGCGAGTTGGCCGATGAGGCGGAGAAGGCGCAAGGGGAGAAGGTCGCCCAGGAGTACAAGGAACTCGTGGAGCGCCTGCAGGGTGCGCTGGGGGATACGGTGAAGGAGGTGCGCACCACCAGCCGCCTGACCGATTCGCCCGCCTGCCTGGTGAGCGAGGAACATGGCATGAGCATGCATCTGGAGCGTATGCTGCGCGCCTCGGGACAGAAGGTGCCCGCGTCGCGTCCCATCCTCGAGGTCAACCCCGCTCATCCGCTGGTGGGCCGCCTTCGCGAGGAGACCGACACGGTCCGCTTCGAGGCGCTGGGCCGGGTCCTCTTCGATCAGGCCGTGCTGGCCGATGGCGGTCAGCTGGATGATCCTTCGGGCTTCGTGCGGCGGGTGAACTCCCTGCTGCTGAAGGCCTAGCCCCCGGAGGCAGGGCCACCCTCCGGGGAGGCTCTGCCTCGTAGGCCTTTATCTCCACCTCTCCGCGTCTCTGCCGCCCCACTGTCCCGGGGGCGGACCTCAGCCCCGGGGCTTGTCGGAAGCGTCGCGCAGCGTCACGCTGCGATTGAATACGGGCTTGCCAGGCCGGGAGTCCACCGCATCGGCCACGAAGTACCCGTGGCGTTCGAACTGGGTTTGCTCGCCCGCTGCGGCGGCCAGTAGCGCCGGTTCCACCAGGGCGGAGATCACGCGACGAGCTTGCGGATTGAGATCGTCCAGGTAGTTGCGGTCGCCTGCCCCGGGATGCGCTTCGCGGAACAGCCGCTCATAGAGGCGCACCTCGACCTCGCCTCCGTGGCGGGCGGAAACCCAATGGATGTTTCCCTTTACCTTGCGTGCGGTAGCGCCGGGCGTCCCGCTTCGGGTTTGCGGATCGAACTCGCAGCGCACCAGAATCACTCGCCCTTCCGCGTCGCGCTCGACGCCCGTGCAGCGCACGACGTAGGCATAGCGCAGCCGGACCTCCGCCCCGGGGCTCAAGCGAAAGTAGCCCTTGGGTGGGTTTTCTTGAAAGTCCTCGCGCTCGATCCAGAGCTCGCGGGTCAACGCCACCTCGCGCGTGCCCAGCTCCGGCTTTTTCGGGTGGTTCGGCGCCTGGCACAGCTCCTCGGCATCAGCCGGATAGTTGTCGATCACCAGCCGAAGCGGATCGAGGACTGCCATGCGCCGTTCGCAGCGCTCGTTCAGGTCCTCGCGCATGCAGTCCTCGAGGATCGACATGTCGATCCAGGAGTCCGCCTTGGATACCCCGATGCGTTCGGCGAAGAGGCGAAAGCCCTCCGGGGTAAAGCCCCGCCGGCGGGCGCCAGCCAGCGTGGGCATACGCGGGTCGTCCCAGCCATCCACATGCCGTGCCTCGACCAACTCGATCAACTTGCGTTTGGATAGAACCACAAAGGTCAGGTTCAAGCGCGCGAACTCGTACTGCTGGGGCAGGGGCCGGGGCAGCGCGTTGAAGTCCGCCAATTTGTTCAGCACCCAGTCGTAGAGCGGCCGGTGGTCCTCGAACTCCAGCGTGCAAATGGAGTGGGTGATGTTCTCGAGCGCGTCCGAGATGCAGTGCGTGTAGTCGTACATCGGGTACACGCACCAAGTGTCGCCCGTTCGATGATGATGGGCGTGGCGGATGCGGTAGATCACCGGGTCGCGCAGGTTGATGTTGGGTGACTGCATGTCGATCTTCAGGCGCAGCACGTGGGCGCCGTCGGCAAATTCCCCGGCCCGCATCCGACGGAACAGGTCCAGGTTCTGCGCGACGCTGCGCGTGCGGAATGGGCTGTCCCGCCCGGGTTCGGTGAGGGTGCCCCGGTGCTGTCGCATCTCCTCGGCACCGAGGCTGTCCACGTAGGCGCTGCCGTGCTCGATGAACAACTCCGCAAAGCCGTAGAGGCGGTCGAAGTAGTTCGAGGCATAGAAGAGGTTGGGTCCCCAGTCAAAACCCAGCCAGCGAACCGAGTCCATGATGGAGTCCACGTACTCCGTGTCTTCGGTGACGGGGTTGGTGTCGTCGAAGCGCATGTGGCAGGCGCCTGCGTAGTCGCGGGCCAGCCCGAAATTCAGGCAGATGGACTTGGCGTGACCGATGTGGAGGTAGCCGTTGGGTTCCGGCGGAAAGCGCGTGCGGATGGCCACACTGTCCCTGCGCGCGCCCCACTTGTCCGTGCGCAGGTCCTCGTCGATGAGGTTGCGAATAAAGTTGGTGATGTGGACGGGTGCTTCGCTGGGGACGGAGGACATGGGATGCCTGGTGGGGTTGCCGGGTCACGACGAGCCCCGGCCGCCGCAGGGCCACCGGGGGAGGGGGGTCAATCGAAGCGCGACCAGCCCGGCTCGTCGCGGTCGAGCAGGCGCTTGAGCGCCTCGAAGTGCAAGGTGGACTGGGCCCGCTCGCCGCCGATTTGGCGGCTCACGCGCGAGGCCAGTTCCGGGCTCACCCGACGCAGCGGCTTGCCGGTGCCCTGCGCTAGCGCTTGCACCATGCAGGAGCGCTCCAGGTAATACAGGTCGTCGAAGGCGTAGTGCACGCTGGGTCCGCAGACAACTACGCCGTGGTAGGCAAGGAACAGCACGTCCGCCTGTCCCAGCGCGCCGCATAGGCGCGCGCCCTCGGCGTCGTCGAGCACCACCCCACCATAGGCTTCGTCGTAGGCGATCCGGTCATGAAAGCGCATGGCGTTCTGGTTGGCCTGCGTCTCCAGGCGGCCGCCCTCGATGATGGTGAGCGCGGTGGCGAAGGGCATGTGCGTGTGCAGGACACAGCGCCGGCGGCTACCCCGGTGGATCTGCCCGTGGATGAAGAACGCCGTGGGCTCGACGCTGTGCCGGCCTTCCACGACCACCCCTGCCTCATCGACGATCACCAGGTCCGCCGGCGTGATCTCCGTCCAGTGCAGTCCCTGGGGGTTGAGCAGGAACCGGTCCGGGCGCCCGGGCAGTTCCAGGCTGAAATGGTTGCACACGCCTTCGTGCAGGCCCATGCGCGCGGCCGAGCGAAGCGCGGCAGTGAGGTCGAGGCGGGCCTGACGCTCATCCTCATCCATGCGCACGCGGGTGACCTTACGCACGGGCGAAAGTACGGGGGGGGAATCCATGGCGAAGTCGCTCCTGGAAGGGTCTATACGCAGCCCCGATTCTAAGGCAATCCGTGGCCGCCTGCGGAGCGTGGGCTTACGAGGGACAATGGGCGCCACGGCGCCCCATGCGGGGCGTTGCCCAAACGCGAAGGAGTTCCCATGTTCCGCCCTGTTTCCCTGACGCAGACCCTCGTCCTCGCCCTGGGTGCGCTCAGTCTGGCTCTTCCTGGCACGGCGGCCGAGCCGACCTCCAACCCGGCCACCCAACAGGCCACCCAAGTGGCCACGCCTCCGGCCGTCAATTCGCTCACCATTTACGGCGGCGTCGCCGACGTCAATGCTTACCGCGGTACGGCTAGGCCCGCCCAGGTCGGGTTCGCCGTGGTGCGCCAGGAACGCGCGATCGAACTCACCGAGGGCCACAACAGTGTGCGTGTCGACGACGTGGCAGCCCTCATCGATCCCAGCACGGTGTCCTTCAGCTCGCTCACCGATCCGCTGGGCACGCACGTGGTGGAGCAGAACTTCCAGTTCGACCTCGTAAGCACGGAGAAACTGCTGGCCCGCTACGTCGACCACCCGGTGCATGTGGAACAGGACCACGGCAACGCCGTGGAGCGCTTCGACGGCACGCTGATCGCAAGTAACGGAGCCCTGGTGCTGCGCCAAGATGACGGTAGCGTGCGCACGCTCGGCCAGTATTCCTCGGTGGTGTTGCCCGGTCTGCCCGGCGGACTCATCACCCGGCCCTCCCTGCTGTGGGAGGTCGATGCGCGCGCCGCCGGCACCCAGCGCGTCCAGATCGCCTACCAGACCGCGGGCCTGGGGTGGTGGACGGACTACAACCTCACCCTCGCACCGGGGCCAGGTGGGCAGTGCACCCTGGAGGTGGGGGCCTGGGTGAGCGTAATGAATCAGTCCGGCGCCTCCTACCCCGAGGCGGGGATCAAACTCGTGGCGGGAGATGTCAATCGGGTGGCGGCGCCAAGCCGCGCCTTGCCGGGCAGCCCCTCCTTAGCCATGGCGAGGGCGGCTGAGGCCCAGGGCTTCGAGGAGAAAAGCTTTTTTGAGTACCACCTCTACACCCTGGGCCGGCGCACTTCCCTGCCGGACAACTCCACCAAGCAAATCGAACTGTTCCCGCGAGTGGCCGGTGCCACCTGTGAGCGCAGCTTGGTTTTAGCGAGCCAGCCCAGCGTACCCGTGCCGGGGGGCAGCCCCTTTACCGACCGCGCCCTCGGCCTGGGACAGAGCGCGCACGTGGAAGCCTGGCTCAGCTTCCGCAACAGCCTGGCCAATCACCTCGGCATCCCCCTGCCGGCCGGGCGGGTGCGGGTGAGCGAGCGCGACCCGGCCGATGGGTCCCTTGAGTTCATCGGCGAGGATCGCATCGGCCATACGCCGCGAGATGAGCGGCTGAATCTCAAACTGGGCGAGGCCTTCGACGTGGTCGGTGAGCGCCGGCAGGTTGACTTCCAGCTCAATTCGGCGCGCAAGTCCATGGCCGAGACCCTGGAGATACGCCTGCGCAACCACAAGGCCATGCCCGTGCGGGTCATCGTGCGCGAGCGGCTCTACCGCTGGACGAACTGGGAAGTGGTTGCCAACAGCGTGCCCTTCGACCGCAAGGACGCCCGTACCGTGGAGTTCCCCGTGGACGTGCCGGCTGACGCAGAGAGCACACTGACCTACACGGCGCGCTACACATGGTGAGTAGTACGACTGAGCCAGCACCCCTGTCGGTCATCCTGTTCCACGGCGCCGCCGCCCTGGGCGCGCTCGGTGTGGGAGCTGTCCTGCTGCTGCGCCCGAAGGGCACCCTCGACCACCGGCTCACCGGAAGACTTTGGGTCGCCCTGATGGTCCTCGTGGCGCTCAGTTCCTTCGGCATCCAGGCCATCTCGCCGGGTTCCTTCAGCCTTATCCACGGGCTCAGTATCTATAGCCTGGCTGCCCTTGCTTGGGGCGTAGTGCAGGTCCGGCGAGGAAACATCCGAGCCCATAAGCGCATCATGCAGTCCACCTATTTCTTCGGCCTCGTGCTGGCCGGAGCGCTGACTTTCCTTCCCGGCCGTCTGCTCAACCGTTCCCTCCTGTCCTGGTTGGCAGGATAGGAGTGCCGACCCTGGGGCGCCTGCCAGAAATAAATTGGGAGAACGTTCCACGGCTTCCAGTGCTGGTCTCAGAGGCATCCGAGCTCTAGCGTGTCGCTGTGCATTTGCGTAGCCTCGGGTGAGGCCCTCCTTGGCTCGGCAGAAGTGAATGGAGCGCTTTAGGAGGAACTCCAGAAACCGGATTCACTGAGGGTAAAGAGGAGGGTCGTCCAGCGTGCCGGGCGTACTTGCTAGCTGCTCCGGAGAAAGCTCTCGCAGGCAGCGCGAAGCGCGCTCACGCTTACGACCCGGTAGGCGGGTGCGTAGGCCACGCGGAAAGCCTCCGAGTGGTGTACAGCGGGATACCCGGCCGTGGCGACATCCGCCAGCCAGCGCCGGGCATCTGCGCCGTCGCCCGGGAGGCGCCCGCTGTCCATGAGCTTGAGCAGGCGAGCGCAGTAGTCGTCAAGGCGCGCCGTCGACGCTTCGAAGGACTTGGCTGTGTGCTCCGCGGCCGATGCCAGTGCCGCCCAGGCATGCCCCTCGCGGGCCCGAGGGCGAAGGTGGACGCGGCATAACTCGTCGAGCGGGGAGATGGGGTCGATGGCAGGCTCCATCGGGCCTGAGCCCATGGCTTCTGCCTCGCTCTGCAGGCGCGCGAGGGTGCTGGCGCCGGGTGCCTGAGCGTGGGCCGGCCCCATGGCGGCCTGGTGCAGGAGCTTGTAGAGATCCGCCAGCTCCATCGCCGGGTAACGTTCGCGGTGTTGGCAGAGAAGATCTTCGACGAAGGTCATGGTGAGTTCTTCGTCCCTTTAACGATAGACCAGTACCGGTACTTTGGAGTGTGCGAGCACCATGTTCGTCTGGCTTCCCAGCAACAGTCCGGCGAGCCCCCGACGACCGTGAGAAGCCATGAAGACGAGATCACAGTGCTTTTCGCGAGCGGCCTCGACGATGGCTTCCCAGGGAGCCAGGCCGACCTCGTAGTGCGTGCGGCAACTCACCCCGGCCGCCTGGGCGGTTTTGTCGATGAAGCCGAGGTGTTTCGACGCGATGTCCTTGGCCTGTTCCTGGAACTCCTCCTCCGATGGGAACCCGGCAGGGAAGTACTCCGTGAACATCAGCCCGCGGTAATCCTCCACACAGTAGAAACCGATGACCTCGGCCTGGATCTCCAGAGCGAAGGCAATGCCCTTCTTGACGGCCCGTCGGGACAGGTCCGTGCCGTCGGTCGGCAGAAGCATGCGCTTGAACATGGCCGACATCTCCTCCTGTTGGCAGGCGAGACCCGGGCTGGGCGTCGCCTCGCACCAACTATTGTGAGGATCGCAGCCGTGCGGGCCTTGACCAAAGTCAATCGGGATGGGATTGCGTGCCGCGCCCTGCGGGCCGGGAGTCCCGCGAGGGCGCTAGTGGGGCGGACGCTCAGGCAAGCGTAACCACCGTGGAGAACTCCTCGGCCGCTTCCGTGGTGAGTTCGCTCACCACGCAGGCGGCACGTAGGTCGGCCAAGGCGCTCTCCAGCAGGCGAAGCCGCATCAGGGTGTCCCGCACGACTACCTTGCTCACCGCGGCCTTCATGGACACCTTGGCGTCGGCCTTGGCCTTGCGGATGGCGCGCAACACGTCGCAGGCCACGTCCGCTGCGAGAGACTCGGCGTTCGCGGCCCGCGCCAGTAGGGCCGGCGCCTGAGGCCAGGGGGCGCGATGGATAGAACCCTCCATCCACCAGGACCAGGTCTCCTCCGTCGCGAAGGGAAGGAACGGGGCGAGAAGCCGCTGCAGCACCGAGAGCGACAACCCTAGCGCGTTTCGTGCCGAGTCGGCGCCCGGTCCCGTGGCGTAAGCGCGCACCTTGACCAGTTCCACGTAGTCGTCGCAGTACCACCAGAAGAAGTTCTCCGTGCGCTCCAGGGCGCGCGTGTAATCGAAACCCTCGAGGAAAGCCGTGGCTTCGCCCACCACGTCACCCAGTCGTCGAAGCATGGCCTGGTCCAGGGCCTCGGTCACGGGCGCGTCGGGGTCGCCCGCGAAGGCGAGGGCGAACTTGGAGACATTGAGGAGTTTCACGGCCAGGCGACGGCCGATCTTCATCTGCATCTCTTCGAAGGCCGTGTCCGTCCCCGGCCTCCCCAGCGCTGCCCAGTAGCGCACCCCGTCGGAGCCGTATTCCTCCAACAGTGCCTTCGGCGTGATGACGTTGCCCTTGGATTTGGACATCTTCTTGCGGTCCGGATCCAGGATCCAGCCCGACAGCGCGGCGTGCTTCCAGGGCACGCAGCCGTGCTCAAAGTGGCTGCGCACCACGGTGGAGAAGAGCCAGGTGCGGATGATGTCATGGGCCTGCGGCCGCACATCCATGGGGAAGACGCGGGCGAACAGGTCGGGATCCTCCTCCCACCCGCCGGCGATCTGCGGCGTGAGTGAACTCGTTGCCCAGGTGTCCATCACATCCGGGTCACCGATGAAGCCGCCTGGTTGGCCGCGCTGGCTGGCGTCGTAGCCCGCCGGGACGTGGGACTGAGGGTCGATGGGCAAGGCCTGCTCGCTAGGCACCAGGGGCGAGGAATAGTCCGGCTCGCCCACGGCGTCCAAGGGGTACCAGGCCGGAATCGGCACCCCAAAAATTCGCTGCCGGCTGATCAGCCAGTCGCCGTTGAGGCCGTCGACCCAGTTCTCGTAGCGGGTACGCATGTAGGCCGGGTGCCAGGTGAGTTCAGCCCCGCGGGCGCGCAAGTCGCGCCGCAGATCCTCGTCGCGGCCGCCGTTGCGCACGTACCATTGCCGTGTGGCGACGATCTCCAGTGGTCGGTCGCCTTTTTCGAAGAATTTCACGGCGTGCACGATGGGGCGCGGTTCGCCAATCAACTCACCGCGCTCGCCCAGGAGCGTCACGCTGATTTTTTTCGCCTCGCCGGCGAACTTACCGGCGATCTGGGCGTAGGCTTCCCGTCCTGCGCTGCCCTCGATCCAATCCGGGACCTCGGCCTGCAGCCGGCCGTCCTTGCTGATCACCGAGCGTGTGGGCAGGTTGAGCTCGCGCCACCAGATGACGTCGGTCACGTCGCCGAAGGTACAAATCATGGCGATACCCGTGCCCTTACCGGGGTCTGCGAGCGGGTGGGCGAGGATGGGCACTTCCACACCGAAGAGCGCCGAGCGCACGCGGCTGCCGAAGAGCGCGATGTAGCGCTCGTCCTCCGGGTGAGCAACCAGTGCCACGCAGCTCGCCAGCAGTTCGGGGCGCGTGGTGGAAATGACGATAGGCGCCGCGCCATCGCGGGTGAACCCGATGTCGTGGTAGGCCGCGCTCTGCTCTCGGTCCTCCAGTTCCGCCTGGGCCACCGCCGTCTGGAAAGTGACGTCCCAGAGGCAGGGCGCCTGCTGGCTGTAGATTTCTCCGCGCGCGAAGTTGCGCAGGAATGCGCGCTGGCTGACCCGTTGCGAGCGCTCGTCGATGGTCGCGTAGGTCAGGTCCCAGTCCACCGAGAGGCCCAACTGCTCCCATAACTCCCGGAAGGCCCCCTCGTCCACACGGGTGAGCCGATGACAGAGTTCGATGAAATTGCGCCGGCTGATGCGCGCAAAATCCGAGCGCCGTGAGGCGGCCTTCGCAGGCGGTTCGTAACCCTCGACGTAGGGCACTTCAATGTCGCAGACGACGCCGTAGAAGTTTTCCACACGGCGCTCGGTGGGCAGTCCGTTGTCGTCCCACCCCATGGGATAGAACACCTCCTGGCCCCGCATGCGGCGGAAGCGGCCGACGATGTCCGTGTGCGTGTAACTGAAGACATGGCCCACGTGCAGGGAACCCGATACCGTCGGCGGGGGCGTGTCGATGGCAAAAACCTGCGCTCGGGTCGCCTGGCGGTCAAAGCGGTAGGTGCCCTGGTCCTGCCAGAAGCGTGTCCAGCGCTGCTCCAGCCCCTCCAAGGCCGGCTTCTCGGGCACGGCGTAATCGGGCCGGCGGCGTGCGATGGCGGGAGCGCCCTGCGGGGGCTGGGTGTTGCTGGGCATGCTGTCAATACTCCGAAGGGTTCTGGGCGAGGCCGGTGGTGGCCGGTGCCGGGGGCTGGCTAGGCGCGGGTTGGGCGGGGGCCGGGGCGTGCAGGCGGCTTCCGGGTACGGCCCCGATAATAACCCGGGCGACGCCCCATGACCAAGCCGAGCCGCTGCCAAGGAGCCCAAACGGGAATTGTTATCGTGGACACCCCGCAATCAGCCCAATGCCCCGCAACAAAGGGCGTTCCAGGCTGCGGAGGCCAAGTTAAGCGTCCCCCTCCTCCCCTCCTCCCCCTCCCCCCGCGGGATCTAGTAGCTCCTGTCGTCCAAGAGGTCTGCCAACGGCGCTGGAATATCTGCCTGCCGATGAAGAAGACCCAACACACGTGGACGGAGGGGCGAGCGCGGTGCTCGCGGGACCTGTGGCTTCTGGAGTCTGACCCTGGTTGGTTTGGCGGTGTGCATTCCGGGATGAGAGGGAACCACCGCCGAGGCTGAAGCCCGCAAGGATCTTGATGACCGCCTGGCAATGATCTCCGCGGCTATTCCTTGTGGAACCTATGCAGGCCTTTGGCACCGAAGCAGGCAGGCCGTGAGTGGTGTGTTGGGGCTCACTTTATTCCGCAGCGCGTGTCTCATGCCGAATCGCAGGAAGATATCCACAGTGTTGCGCAATGCGCCCCCGGCTAGGGTCGCCTACACCAGCGCTGGGGGTCGCCGGGCCGCCTTCACCCAAGTCGAGGGCGCAATGCTCTGCAGGGGCACTGCAGGCTTTGGTGGCAAGCTCGGAGCGAAAGGGGGCACTTCACCGACACCCTGCTGAACCAGACCGACCCTGAGGGCCCACAATATTTCA
>JANXRW010000134.1 GCA_025356655.1 Betaproteobacteria bacterium
CCCGGGTTGCAACGATCCGCCCGGCCTTACGCGCCCTACGCACCCATCCCGTTCAGCAACCTGACTGTCCCGGAATCACCATCCCGGCGACTTTGCGCGTAGAAAGCCAGATTTACGCGCATTCCGGTAGCCGCTTACACACCCTTCTCGGGTTCGGGGTCGTGCCACTCTCTGCGCCGGGCGACGATGTCCTCGGAGACATTCTGGATGCGCCGTGGTGCCCCGATGAGCCGCTCCAAAGCGGCCCATCGGCGGGGGGGGCTCGCCTTCACCGGCTTCTCGTCGCCCTCGGTCAGCTCCTCGGGTTTCAGTTCCAGCTTGGCGATTCGGCTCTCGTAACAGATGGGCACCGTCGCCCCGTCCTTGACGGCCTGCTCGACGTCGTAGATAAGGACATAGCTGCCGAACACTGCCTGCGTGTTCTTGTGCCTTCCGTTGGGCCGGTAATTAGCTAGCTGTGCCGAAGCAATGAATCGAGCACAAAGTCCTTGCCGACGGTCATGCTTACACGCTTTCGCTCAGAGCAAGCCTCCCCTGCATCAACTTCGGAAGCAACTCGCTTTTCATTTTTACCAGGATACTAGCACTTTGGCGGTTTTCGACAACCCTCGAAAAAATGGGCCGCACAATATCTGCAAACGCATGATTAATTTTGCTATTCGAAAAGACTAGCGGAATACGTGATATTTGGTCAGGCTTTACTCGTTTATGGCTGTTAGATGTGCTAGTAACAAGTGTCATCATGTTTCGCTCAAAGATAGGGCTCCTAAATATGCAGTAAATCAGCTCCATTGAGGATGATTTCGTGGAAATCCAAGGCAGAAATCCGGTCGAGCAAACGGCATTATTTTGACCGGTCCCAACAAGCCATATCCTTGGATTATGAGGACTCAGCTTAAATTGAAGAACGGCACAATCAGGGACTATTGTTTTGTTGCTCATGATGCCAGCCCCCTTCTCGTTAACAGGCATCTGACCCTCATTAAAAGCTGGGAGGCTGTAATGTATATACTCAGCATGGGGCGACTGTTGCGGATTCACATCTCGTTTTGCAAGCACCGCATAGTCGCCGAAAGAGCCTGCCTTCCACCCCTTCGGAATCTCCCCAAGCGCTGAGTCCTCAAACTCGCTCGGGAAAAGCCCTGCTATCTCTGGCGGCACGCCCTCAGGCTCACCTCCCTCCGCTTTCGCCCGCACAGGGTCGAAATCAACGAACCACGACTTGAACAAAGCCTGGGCGATGGCTTCGAGGGTTGAGTTGGTCTCTTGAAGTAGGAGGATTCTGTCGTCCAGCGTGCCAAGTATGCCGACGACTACTTCTTGAACTGCGAGGGATGGGCAAGGCAACATGATTTTGTTCATATTGCCCTGCGTCAGATTGGGCATTACCGTCCCAGTCAGGTAGGGGCCGATATCCGCGTTGCGCAAAGCGTAAAGCAGATATGGCGTGCTTGCTCTGTCGTTCCCAGAGACTATGTGTGCGTGATTATTGACCCAGTATTTCCCACTTGCAATCAATCCGATTGGTGCTTGTCTCGAGCGGAGATTCTCGCCATATCCAGCTATCAGTAAATGTTCACCTTCAAAGATATATCCATCAACATAATCGACAATGCCTGATGCACCGTAATAAGGATACGGGCCGTTCTTTCGTTCCGATTTTTTGACAGATTTCCGTAGCGAATCAAAGTTATTTGTCAGTTCGCCAAATGGAACTAGAGGCCATTTTGTTCCAAGGGCGCGGCCATCTGCTCGTAAGCCGCCCTCCTGGTTCGCCCCTCGCAACCATACCTTGTCTCGCTCAATGACTTTTCTAAAGGTTCCGCTGGTCGATGCCAAATCCACCACATCAACCTTAAACGGCAACGCTGATTCCTGAAACGCCTCCCGCAAATCAGCCATGAGGCTAACGCTCAATGTCTCATCGCCGATGATGGCAATATCAAGGTCAGAAAACTCCTTCGCCGTCCATTTCGCTCGCGAGCCGAAGGCCCATATTTCACGCTCGGGCACATGGCGTCGCAGGATGTAGCAAACGATTTTCCAGTTCTCTGGACTTATGTCGATTAGGGGCTGGTCGGCCATGCCGCTACTGGTTCCGCTCTTGTAGTTGCTTCAACAGATAGCGAGCCTCTTCAAGGAATTCGGGAATCCATTGCACAACCATGGTGGCGACTTCCTCATCGTAGGTGTGGCTGGTCTTGCTGCGCATCTCCCGATAGTTCTTCCACTTCGACCAATCGCCAAGCAGAACGCCTAGCTCGTTGCCCGAACGAATAATGTCAGCGAAGGCCATGCCGTCAAACTGATCGGGTGTGGGAGATGCCGCTTCGAGATGGCGTTTCAGCATCTTGTGGCTGATCTCGTAACTGAACTCAAATCGCTGAATCAGTCCATCGCGAATCTGCGTGTCCGTGATGTCCTTCTCATAGCGGGCCAGTCCCTCGGCCAGCCGATTCACCACATTTGAAAGCGGCGTTAGGTCGAGCTTTTCGTTCATTTGTGCATATCCAATGGATAACCCAGTTTGGCGAGCTTCTCGCGGATAAGCCCATCGAGCGCCTCGGCCTTCTTCATTTGGTCGGCGAGCTTGGCGGTGAGCGTTGCCATCTTCGCGGCGAACGCCGCGTCGTCATCCTCAACCTCCTCGGTTCCGACATAGCGACCCGCAGTGAGCACATAACCTTGCTGGCAAATCTCGTCGCGGTTCACCGAGCGACAAAATCCCGCTTCATCGGCGTATGCAAGGCCCGTCTCCCCGTCCTTCCGCCATGCATGCACCGTGCGGGCGATTCTCTCAATATCGCCATCATCGAACACGCGGTTGACGCGTGTTTCCATGCGGCCCAGCTTGCGTGCGTCGATAAACAAGAATTCGCCCTTGCGATTCCGTCCGTTCCTTGTTTTGTCTTTGGCAAGAAACCACAGACAGGCAGGAATCGGCGTATTGAAAAAGAGGTGAGGAGGCAACACCACTATTACCTCGACCACATCACCATCGACCATCGCCTTGCGGATGTTGCCCTGGTTGTTGCTGGTCGATGACATCGAACCATTGGCCAGCACCACGCCCGCTGTCCCAGTCGGATTCAAATGCCATAGGATGTGTTGAAGCCATCCATAGTTGGCGTTGCCCGCAGGCGGAGTGCCAAACACCCAGCGGGGGTCGGAGTCGAGCTTGTCGCCACCCCAGTCGGAAATATTAAACGGGGGATTGGCGAAGATGTAGTCGGCCCGCAGGTCGGAATGCTGGTCACGGTGGAATGTGTCCGCAGGCTCCTTGCCGAGATTGAAATCTATGCCGCGAATGGCGAGGTTCATCGCCACCAGCTGCCATGTCGTCGGGTTGGCTTCCTGCCCGTAGATGGAGATGTCGCCGAACTTGCCGCCGTGCGACTCCATGAACTTCTCGGACTGGACGAACATGCCGCCTGAACCGCAGCACGGGTCATAGAGCTTGCCCTTGTGCGGAGAGACCACCTCGACCAGCACGCGAACCACAGAGTCAGGCGTGTAGAACTGCCCACCCTTCTTGCCCTCGGCACTAGCGAACTGGCCGAGGAAGTATTCATAGACTTGGCCGAGGACATCCCTGGCCTTGGCCTTCTCGCCGAAACCGATGCTCGACACGAGGTCGATAAGCGCGCTGAGCTGGGCGTCTTCGAGCTGGGTGCGGGCGAACCGCTTGTCGAGGATGCTTTTGAGCCGTGCGTTGTCCTGCTCGATGGCAATGAGTGCGTCGTCAATCCGCTTGCCGATGTTGGGCTGCTTGGCCTGATTGCGAATGCGCTCCCAACGCGCTGACTCGGGCACCCAGAAGACGTTTGCCATCGTGTAGTAGCCGCGGTGTTCCAGCAGCGAGGGAATCTGGCTGTCGTCGTCGAGATAGAGGTCGTGCTTCGGGTCGGCGAAGGCCGCTGTCAGCTCGCGCCGTCGCTCGCCGAATGCGTCGGAGATGTATTTGAGGAAGATGAGGCCGAGGACGACATGCTTGTATTCCGCCACGTCCATGGTGGAACGCTGCTGGTCAGCGGCGGCCCAGAGGGCTTTGTGCAAATCTTGGTTCATTGGCAGCTGTAATTCTTGATGATCAAAAGAGATGCTAACACCCGTTCGTTTCCTCACGTGAGACCTAACATGGGAGGAGTAGTCGGCGCGGCCTTCGGCGTTACCGTTTTCGAGTAGGCTGCTTGTGCCATGGAAGCCATATTTTCGACGGTGAGGTGAATCGCAACCTTATTCAGCGCTTCAAGCGGCGACGAGAGATTCTAGAATACGACACCAAGCCATGTCGGGGGTGTCGCGAAAACGATAGGGTCAAGCGACACGTCAAGCGAACTTATTCCGAAGTCCTTGATAGGCATCAGTGCCTTCCCGACAAACGGAGTTAGGATGTGGGGTTGTAAGGTCTTTCCCCGTTGGCTCTTTGGCCGTGTTTCATAAACCACGTTAAGCGTTGTCAGGTTTAGCGTGCCGTCGTCGCTTCGCAAAATATCCAGCCAAACAACAGCTTTCCGAGTCGAGGGCAGGTCATGGGTCGGTCTCCATGCAAAGCATGTCCTAGAATTCTGCTCGGTCGTCTGATCCACCATGACCAGCTTTCTGAACAAGACCGCTCGTTGATTTCATTGCCGACAAAGCCCGAACTATCGACTATGCCGTTCGTAGTATTTGCCGCCTGCGGCCGCAGTTTTGGCGACCAGCCATGATAGTCGAAAGCCCCTGGAATGACTACGGGGGAGCTCGGTTTTGGAGCAGCTCGGCCCACAAGTCGGTCAGTGACAGTCGAAAGTATGCGATGGCGGAAGCTCACCCAACGAGCCAGTTGCGATGTCCTCAATATTGACGCCACTCACAACCTATCTTGCCGGGACTGTATTCATGAACATCGGCCTGCGTTCCCCAATCCACGCCCCGACGATATTGAACAAAAAAAATCCGCGGTCTCGGCGAATGACATGCCGTCTCGGCAACGAAAAATATGAACCATATCTGCCGCGTCATAGACGACGATGTGCACATCGTCTCGCGGGGTGATGCCGAGGATGGCACCATCGTCTCCGGCGGCGAATACCCGCTTGTCGCCTTCGTCGGTCATCTCGATACAGTGTCGCCTGATGGACTCAGTTTTCGGCATGACTACATCCTCATGACTACATGCTCGCCGCGTAGGCAACCGGTTCCCCAGCGGCGTTCTTCCCCGCGGCCTCGTCAGTCGCCACACTGCAGGCACGGCAACGCTGTGGAGGGCAGGCAGATGGCGGGTTCCAGTGGGCGCAGTGGGGTGCAGTTGAGTGCAGCGCGGCCAGCCTGAGCGTGCGTCCGAGCAGGTGGAGAACGCCAGCCACAGTCCAGCCTTCGTGGATCTCGGTACCCTGCCAGGATCGTCGGGGTGAACGGATTCGATATCCGCCTTGAGCCCGGTAGCGGCGTGGTACTGCACCGGGTGCGGCGCTGATGTTCTTGCCCGAGGGACACATCCGTGTTTTCCTCTACGACAGTCCCGTGGACATGCGCCGCTCCCACGACGGCCTGTGCGCCATCACGCGCAACCCGATGAAGCTCGAGCCGGTCAGTTGAAGGCGTGCTACTTCGACACGCAGCGGATTTTCCATCGGGTCGAAGCGCCTCGAGCCAGATCGATTCGTGTCGGATGGGTCGCGGGTCATCGACCGGCAGATCAACTGGACAGGGCTTAGGACGCTGCTCGAAGGCATCGAGCTTAAGAGTGTCCACAAGCGCCGCCAGCGTTACGAGGAGGTGTGCTTCCCGTTCTTCAACAACCGCAACAGCGAGAATGTGGAGAAGGTACTGGGGTTGAGCCGTGCCGAAGGCGCCGTACCGCTGTCCGACGGCTACCGCGCCTACGCGAAGTACGCAGCCAAGATGGGAGTCCCCCACGCGCAATGTTGGGCCCACACGCGCCGACACTTCTTCGAGGAGCAGGCGGCGGACCCACCCCGGGCCGCGCAGGCACTGGAACTCATCGGCAGGATCTACGGGATCGAGGAGCAGATCCGCGCCTACAAGCTCAAGGCGGCGAAGAAGCGCGAACACGGGCGCGAAGCACGCGAAGCCGGTCGTGGAGGAGTTCTTCGCCCGGGTGCAGCGTCAGTTCGAGGACCAGGGACTGCTGCCCCGCAACCCGATGACCCAGGCGCTGGCCTATGCCCGCACGCGGGGCGCCGGGCTGGGGGTGTTCCTCACCGACCCGGACGTTGCGGTGGACGCGAACCACCTAGCACGCTCGCCTTGCGGGCGATACCCATGGGCCGCAAAAAGTGTGCTATCCGCCTGGACCGGACTCGGCGCCAAACACCTGGGGATCGTGCAAAGCCTGCTGGTGACCTGCCGCCTGCACGACATCGATCCGCACATCTATCTGCTCGAGGTGCTGCAGCGGGTCGGAGATCACCCCGCATCACGGGTCGCGGAGCTCACGCCGCGGCTGTGGAAGCAGCACTTCGCAGCCCACCCGCTTCGCTTGGTACTGCATACGCTGGACCGTTGAGCAAGAACGCCGCTGGCTGGACGGTCACGGCGGTGCTGGTGGAGCTGCTGTCGGATCCCGCACCGTGCCCACTGCCTGGAACAACGGGTCGGGCGCGTCAGTTCGGCGCAGCCTGCTTCAAAGCTTGGCGCACGAGCTTCACGAACGCTGCGTCCGCCTTGCCGAGCCTGGTGCTGCGGCCCGCGATGCGGCCTTCGGAGTCGAGCAGGATCAGCGCGGTCGTGTGGTTGAAGTCGCCGTTGCCGACCGCGCGATACTGGATGCCAAGCACCGCCGCGAGCTTGCGGGTGTGCGCGGCGTCGGTGCGCGCGAGCGCCCAGCGGCGCGCGTCTATGGAGCGCTGTTCCGCGGCCTTCTTGAGCACCGGTACGCTGTCCTTCGCCGGGTCGAAGCTGACGATCAGCACATTCAGGCGCGCGCGTTCGGCTTCACTCAGGGCCATCGTGGTGTCGCGGATCGTGTCGACCAGCATCGGGCAGACGAACTTGCACGAGGTGTAGAACATGCTCACGAGAATTGGCTGGCCGCGGTGTGCGTCGAGCGCGAGGGGGCGGCCATCCTGGTCGGTCAGCGGCACGTCGAGCTGGTAGATCGAATCGCCGGGCGCCGGTGGTGCGGCGAGTGCAGCACCGGTCGTCGCGGCGAAGAGGGCCAGTGCGCACAGCGTGCGGCGGGTGGTGTTCGGGTTCATCGAGGCTGCTGGAGTCAAGGTGATAGCGGCCGTACGCAGCGAAAGCCAAGGCTCCCCGTGCTGTCCGATGCCTTTAGCGACGAGAGTAGCGCGATGCGCATCAGCACCGCGTAGTTCTGCTTGTCCTGCAGATTGATCGCGCCGGCGCCGCAGAACTTCAGCTTGTCGGCGTCGTCCGCGGAACGGCTGTCGCCACTCACGAGCAAGGCGTTGAAGTCGTCGACCCACTCCCAGACCAGACCGTGCACGTCGCGCACGCCGTAGAGATTGGGCGCGCTACCGACCGCCGGCAGCAGTGCTTGGGCCGGCCGCGCGTACCAGCCCAGGATGCGTGCGAGCCAAGCCGGGTCGGCGCGGGCGTCGCGCCGCGTCGCATCGGCGGCGGCGACAAGTTCCCATTCGCTCCAGGTCGGCAGCCGCGCGCCCTCAGCCTCGCAGTAGGCCTGCGCAGCGAACCAGCTGACGTTCGTGACCGGCCGCTGCGTCGCACCGGCGTCGGCGAGGGCGAGCGGGGAACGCCAGTCCTGCAGGTAGCCTGGGTCGGTGAAGGTCTTTGGGGCGCGGCCGCGCCGCCATTCGGGGTGTGCGGTGACGAAGCGCAGGTACTCGCCCTGCGTGACCGGCGTGGCGCGCATCGAGAACGAGGCCACCGCGGTGGGCGCCTCGTTCGCGTCGCGCGCCAGCACGCTCGCCATTTTGCCGGCCGGCACGCTGACGTAGCCCTCGTCCGCCCGCGCCGAGCCCGCGGCCAGCGCCAGCGCGAGGGCGGGCAGGGCTCGCAGGCGGTTCGGGTTGAACATCGCGGTACCTCAGTGGTCTCTGGTGGACGCGCCGCCCACCTTCTCGGCACGCGCCTTACGCACTTCCTCGGTGAAGATGCGCCCGCCTGGGTTGGCCCAGCTGTTTATGACGTAAGTCAGGATGTTCGCGACTTCGTCGTCGTTGAGCTGGTTCATTGGCGGCATCACCGAGTTGTATTCGCTGCTGTTCACAGTGAGTTTGCCCGAGAGGCCGTTCAGCACCACGCCGATCCCCCGCTTCGGGTCTGCCGCGAGGAAGTCGGACTTGGCGAGCGGCGGGAACACACCCGCAAGCCCGGCGCCGTTGGCTTGGTGGCAGACCGAGCAGGTGCCGGCGAAGAGCGCCTGGCCAGCCTTCACTTGGTGGTCGAGCGTCAGCGTGCCGGAGGCGGCGGCAGCCGTCGCGGTGGCCACCGCATTCAAGTTGCCAGCCGAGCGGTCGCCGAGGTAGACGGAATCGAGCTCCTTGCCCGAGTAGATCGTCTTGTCCTCCACGCCGTCGACCTTCATGATCGCCAGCGCCCCCTTGTTGAAGGCGCGGAAGATAGAGTGGTCGACCAGCACGTAGCTGCCCGGCACTTTTGCCTTGAACTTCACGATTGCCGCGCCGCCAGCCGGGATCAGCGTGGTCTGCACGTTCCTCTGAACGTTGGTGCCACCTTCGTAGCGCACCTCGTCGAAGATCGCGCCGATTACATGAAAGCTCGACACTAGGTTCGGCCCGCCGTTGCCGACGAACAGGCGCACCGTCTCGCCAACCTTGGCGGTGATCGCGCGGTCGCCGGTGAGCGCGCCCTCGGCGCCGTTGAAGAGCACGTAGGTCGGCTTCTCGTCGATCGCCTTTTCCATGTCGAAGGGCTGCGCGCCCTTCTCGCGGTACTTGCCGGTCGTGTAGAAGTCGCCCTGCATCACGTAGTACTCGTGGTCAACCTTCGGCAGGCCCTCGGGCGGCTCGACCAGGATCAGCCCGTACATGCCGTTGGCCACATGCATGCCCACCGGCGCGGTAGCGCAGTGATAGACGTAGATGCCCTCGTTAAGAGCCTTGAAGGTGAACTGCGATTCGTGGCCAGGCGCGGTGAAACTCGAGGCTGCGCCACCGCCCGGGCCAGTGACGCCGTGCAGGTCGATGTTGTGCGGCATCTTGCTGCCCGGGTGGTTCTTCAGGTGGAACTCGACCGTGTCGCCCTGGCGCACGCGGATGAAGCTGCCGGGCACGCTTCCGCCGAAGGTCCAGAAGGTGTAGCTCACGCCCTCGGAGATCGGCATCGATTTCTCGACCACCTCCAGATTGACGATAACCTTCGCGGGCTTGGTACGGTTGGTCGGCGGCGGCACGTTCGGCGGGCTGGTCAGCACCGCGTGGATGGGGGCGCCCTGCGGCGGGCCGAAGTCGCCAGCGTCACGTTTCGCGGCGGTGGCGCCGAAGACGGTGGCCAAGGCCGCGGCGGCAAACACGCCGGCCAGGAGTTGTCGTGCGTAGAAGAGGCTCAAGGCGGCTCCTCCAAGTTGTTGGGTGGCGAAGTCCTTCGATCTCGAAAGCGCATGCGCAATGCGAAAATGGTAGCAGAGCCCGGGGCCGCAGAACTTGACGCCAGTCAATCGGGTGTCGTGCGCCGGCCCAACCAGGCAAGGTTGGCTCTATTCAGCCGCGAATCGCTCGGCTCCAAGCGGGCGCGAGTCAAATCGCGCTATGCGGGCGCGAAATGACAAGGGCTGAGGCGCCGCTGACATCCGGACCCAAGCTAGTAGAGGGGAGGGTAGAACTATGCCCAAAAAATATTGGCTCCTCGGCGGAATCTGTGGGTGGTTTTGGGGCTACGGAGCAGGTGCTGAAGTGGAGTGTAGGTACTTGTAGAGCTTGCGGCAGGTGGCGTCTAAGGAGTCCTGTTCCTCTTCGGTGATCCGTGGCCAGATCAGCGGAC
>JANXRW010000135.1 GCA_025356655.1 Betaproteobacteria bacterium
GTCCGCTGATCTGGCCACGGATCACCGAAGAGGAACAGGACTCCTTAGACACCACCTGCCGCAAGCTCTACAAGTACCTACACTCCACTTCAGCACCTGCTCCGTAGCCCCAAAACCACCCACAGATTCCGCCGAGGAGCCGAAAAAAGACCATGATGGCTACCAGCGACAGGAGCATTCCGTACTCGCGCAAGTTCTGCTTGAGGAAATGCCCGATGCTCTGGTGGGTCGCCGTGGATTCGCTGTGCGCGGTCTGGTTCATAGGGAGTCTTTTATTGCCCGGCCGTGACAATGGCCCGCATGATCTTTTCTTGGGAAGCTTCCGCCGCAGGAAATTCACCCACGATGGCGCCCTCGTTCATCACATAGATACGGTCACACATGCCCAACAGTTCCGGCATCTCCGAGGAGATCATCAGGATGGAGCGTCCTTCCTCGGCCAGTTGGGCGATCAGCGAATAGATTTCGAATTTTGCCCCGACGTCGATTCCGCGCGTGGGCTCGTCCAGGATCAGGACGGTGGGGTTGGCGAAGAGCCACTTGGCGAGCACCACCTTCTGCTGGTTGCCCCCGGAGAGGTTGACCACCGGTTGGTGGACACTGGTGCACCGGGTCGCCAGCTTGGCACGGTACTCGGTCGCCACGGCGAACTCCCTGCCCTCGTCGATGACACCCGCGCGTGCGACCCCGGGGAGGTTCGACAGGGTGGTGTTTCGCGCGATGGTGTCGGAGAGCACCAGCCCCAAGGACTTGCGATCCTCAGTCACATAGGCGATCCCGTTGGCAACGGCTTTCCCGACGGTGCTGAGATCTACGGGGGTCGCATTGAGCAGCGCGGTGCCGGAGATCCGCCGACCATAGGAGCGCCCGAAAACGCTCATGGCCAACTCGGTGCGCCCCGCGCCCATGAGCCCGGCGATGCCCACGATCTCACCGCGTCCGACCGTCAGGTTGACGCCCTTGACCACCTCCCGGTCCGCGTGCACCGGATGGTGCACCCGCCAGTCGCGCAGTTCAAACACCGCCCCCCCGACCTTGGGCGTGCGCCGCGGATAGCGGTCAGCCATCTCCCGGCCCACCATCGCCTTGATGATCACGTCCTCGCTGGCGGGGCCATCCCGGCAGTCAATCGTGGTGATGGTCGAACCATCGCGCAGGACGGTGATGGCGTCAGCCACCTTGGAGATCTCGTTGAGCTTGTGCGAAATCAGGATGCAGGCGATGCCCTGGGCCTTCAATTCCAGGAGCAGTCGCAGGAGCGCGTCGCTGTCAGTCTCGTTAAGGCTCGCCGTGGGTTCGTCCAGGATCAGCAGTTTCACTTCCTTCGCCAGCGCCTTGGCGATCTCGACGAGTTGCTGTTTGCCGATGCCCAGGTCGGAAACCAGGGTGGCGGGGGACTCCTTGAGCCCAACCTTCTTCAGCAGTTCACGCGTGCGGCGGTGGGCGAAGGCCCAATCGATCACGCCACGGCGCGCCGGCTCGTTGCCGAGAAACATGTTTTCTGCGATGGACAGTAGTGGCACCAGGGCGAGTTCCTGGTGGATGATGATGATGCCTACCGCTTCGCTCTCGGCGATGCCCTTGAAGCGGCATTCCCGGCCCAAGAAATGGATCTCTCCGCTGAACTCCGAGAAGGGGTAGACGCCACTCAGGACCTTCATGAGCGTCGATTTGCCCGCTCCGTTTTCGCCCACGACCGCGTGTATCTCGCCAGGTCGGACGGTGAGATTCACTTCCTTCAGGGCATGGACGCCGTGGAAGGTCTTGCTAATTCCACGCATCTCCAGGACCGATTCCGCCACCCCGCCTCCCCTGTCCTCCAATCCCGTTCAGGCCCGCCGGCTAGGGTGGCCCGGGGTTCGGCCCCGGGCCACCGGGCCTTGCGGGCGCGCCTTACTTGATCTGGCTTTCCTTGTAGTAGCCGCTCTCGATCAGGATCTTCCTCCAGTTCGAGGCGTCTACCGCCACGGGCTTGAGCAGGTAGGAGGGAATCACCTTGACGCCGTTGTTGTAGGTCTTGGTGTCATTGATCTCGGGCTGCTTGCCGGCCAGCACGGCATCGACCAGGTTGGCCGTGACGCGAGCCAAGTCGCGGGTGTCCTTGAACACCGTGGAGAACTGCTCACCGCGCAGGATCGACTTGACCGAAGGCACCTCGGCGTCCTGGCCGCTAACCACCGGGCACGGCTGTTTCGCGGTGCAATAGCCCACGCCTTTGAGCGAGGACAGGATGCCGATGGACAGCCCATCGTAGGGTGACAGCACGGCGTGGACCTTCTCTTTCCCGTAGTAAGCGGAGAGCAGGTTGTCCATGCGCGCCTGAGCCACGGCGCCATCCCAACGCAGGGTGCCGACCTTAGTCATGCCCAGCTGTTTGCTGCGCACCACCAATTTGCCACTGTCGAGGTAGGGCTTGAACACCGACATGGCGCCGTCGTAGAAGAAGAAGGCATTGTTGTCGTCTGGCGAACCACCGAAGAGTTCGATGTTGAAGGGACCCTTGCCTTCCTTCAGGCCCAGCTTGTTGACGATCGAGGTGGCCTGCAGCACGCCGACCTGGAAATTGTCGAAGGTCGTGTAATAGTCCACGTTTTTCGAACCGCGGATCAGGCGGTCGTAGGCGATGACTTTGATGCCCTTGTCAGCGGCCTTCTGCAGCGCCCCGGACAGGGTGGTGCCGTCGATGGCAGCGATCACCAGGACCTTGGCACCCGTAGTGATCATGTTCTCGATCTGGGCGAGTTGGTTGGGGATGTCGTCCTCGGCGTACTGCAGGTCGGGCTTGTAGCCCTTCTCCTTGAATACCTTCACCATGTTGTCGCCGTCGGCAATCCAGCGTGCCGAGGCCTTGGTGGGCATGGAGATACCTACAGTGCCCTTTTCCTGGGCGGTGGCCGCAGCGCTCCACGCCGTCGTGGCGATGGCGAGCGCCACGAGAGAGACTTTTATCAGATTCACGTTCGATTTCCTCCAGTGGTTCTTATAGTCGAATAGGGCGATCACCTTGCCCACCCCTGCGCGCCCTGCGGCCGTCGCGCGAACGGCGGTCCGAAGCTCGGTGTCCAACCGAGCGTACCGGAAATACCACGCAGGGCCGGGTGTGCCAGCAGGGCAGGAGGAGAATCGCGTCCGGGCCCGCCGCGCTTCCGCGCGAAGCGCCGCGTGAAGGCATGGGTTTCCGGCTCGAGGACGTTGGGTACCGTGCCACCGGTATTCAGCGAGACCGGGAGGTAGGCGTCCGTGTTCTGGCGATGGGCGCAGAAAACCTGCAGCCTGACGAAGGTGCCGTCGTCAGACGCGGCGACGAAGGACACCGACGGAGACCCGCCGAGGTTGAGGGACCCGGAGCGCACGGCGGTCTGCGATTAGGTCGAGTCGTTACCGCCGGTGCCATGCGGGAAATGAACGTCCTTGTCGGATCGCAAGTTATTTCGCTGGGCCACCGGCTTTTTGTCTCGGTTTCATTCCCCGAAAAATCTGACCGCCTGGTGAAATATTGTGGGTCCTCAGGGCCGGCCTGGTTCAGCCGGGTGTCGGTGAAGTGCCCCCTTTCGCTCCGAGCTTGCCACCAAAGCCTGCAGTGCCCCTGCAGAGCATTGCGCCCTCGACTTGGGTGAAGGCGGTCCGGCGACCCCCAGCGCTGGTGTAGGCGACCCTAGCCGGGGGCGCGTTGCGCAACACTGTGGATATCTTCCTGCGATTCGGCATGAGACGCGCGCTGCGGAATGAAGTGAGCCCCAACAGCGCCACTCCCCGGGCTCTTCCCGTTTTGCACCTTCGCATCGGAACAGGGGGCCTTCGCTCCGCCAGCGTTACCCGGTTTCATCACTACTACACCCCCATCCGTCATCCGCAGCGGCCGACTCCACCCCTCACGAGGTCGTCGTTGCCCGACTGCCAGCCGAGCACCACCACGGACTTCCCTTGTTGCACGATCGATCAATTGTCATGCGTGCTGCCACCACTACCCCGGTGGAC
>JANXRW010000150.1 GCA_025356655.1 Betaproteobacteria bacterium
CCGCTGCTCTGGCCACGGATCACCGAAGAGGAACAGAACTCCTTAGACGCCACCTGCCGCAAGCTCTACAAGTACCTAAACTCCACTTCAGCACCTGCTCCGTAGCCCCAAAACCACCCACAGATTCCGCCGAGGAGCCGATTTTCTCGCCGGTTTTCGGGTTCTTGCCCTCGCGAGCTGCGCGCGCAGCCGACTTGAATGTACCAAAGCCCACCAATGTCACCGAATCCCCCCTGGCGACCGCAGTCACAATTTCTTCGACCAGAACATGGACGGCACGGCAAACGGCTCAAGGCCAAATTGGAAGCCGAGCAAGGGCAAATCGAGACGATGCCAGCGGAAGACCGCAGCGCGGCACTGGATCTGATCGAAGAACAGGCGGCAACCTCAGATGAAGTTCTTGAACTGGTCTCCGATATTCTGGATGAACTCAGAACCAAGTTCGCACACGTGACGGGGGGGCAATTTGAAAAGACCACAACTGGTTGGCCGAACGCGTGGCACATCAAGGCCAAGGCTGCCGAACGTGAAAGCTTTCTGAAGTCAGTCCGGTTCTTCTCCGGCATCTCCTACCAATCCTGGGGCAAACTGCTGACGCCACTCGTGAACGGCTTGCGGGTCGTCGGCCCATTCAAGCCGAGCTGGGCTGAAGAGGCTTCGCGTCTCGTACTTGTAGACACGGAGGGCCTGGGCCACAAGGCTAATGCAACGGCAGACCTTCCGGAGCAAGTCTTGACTCTGCTTCACGATGCCGATGTCGTCTTGCTGGTCGATAGCGCGAAGAACGGCATGACCAACTTCGCTGCTGGCAAGGCATTGGAAGGTGTCGTGAACACCGGTCACACGCGCAAGCTGGCTGTCGTCTTCACACACATGGATGCCGTCAAGGGCGACAACCTGAAGGGGCAGGCAAAGCTTGATCATGTCTTTGGCGGCCTGCGCAACGTTGTCGAGAACCAATTGGCCAAGAACGTATCGGCTGAGGCTGCGCGTTACCTCCTCGACCACCTCGGACAGAGCACGTTTTATGTAGGTCGAATTGACGAACTGGATCCAAAGCCAGCCAAGCCCGAGCTTCTAAAGCTGCTTGCGCACTTGTCTTCTGCCCAACCTACCCTGTTTCAACCGGTCGCGTTTCCCGAGTACAGCCACGACAATCTCGTCCTGGCAATCCAAGAGGCAGCTAGGGATTTCCGGCAGCGGTGGCAGGGTACTTTGGGGCTCGCTGCGCACGCAGACTTCAAACCGAAGGCGTGGCAGACCATCAAGGCCCTGAGTCGTCGCTATGCCGAGGGGTGGGACGATGGCTTCGTGTTGCAACCGACATCCAACCTGGTCGCGGCCCTGTCGTCAGCCGTTTCCAGATTCCTGGAGACCCCAATCGGCTGGAGCGGGAGTCCGACCCCGGAACAAAAGCGGGAAACCATCGACCGCATCAAAACCGCAGTTACCAAACAACTGCCGAAGCTCAGCACCCGCCGCCTGAGAGAGCAACCCCAACCTGTCTGGCATGAGGCGTATGCGCTCCGTGGCGCCGGCAGTACGTTCGACCGACGAATGCGCATAGAGGGAATCTACGAGCGTTGGGTACCGATTCCTGACGCGCGTGGTGACCGGCTCGTGTACGAGTTTCTGAATGAGGTGAAGGAGGTGGTCATAGGCGCGGTGGTAGCGGTTGAGCAAGAGGTTCGCGCCGTCGACGCTGCCGGGGGGGTAGCCTCGTGAGCAAGTTGGACTTGAGCGTTGCAGTGTCGGGCAACCTGCAGCCTGAGCCCAGCGCACGTCTCGCCGAGGGGTGGCATAGATGACTATCGCCACAGGCCTTCAAGCGCCCGAATGGATCAGCAGTGGTGCGACCATCACCGGTGGCCTGGACCTGCTTGGCCTGAGGCTCCCGGTACAAACGATCGGCGGCACGTTGCTCGACGGCGTCACCACGGTGACCCCCTCGGTCCGCTACCTCGCGTTTCGAGCCTGGCTGATTCACCGTTACGGCCAACGCGGTGGAGCCAATAGCTGGCAGACGTTCACTGATTTCGCCGCGCGTGTTGAGTCCGCGCTGGTCCTCGGAAACCTCCTCGAAGATCCGTCGATCGTCGGATTGATCGGATCCGATCAGGCACTCGAACGTATCGCGCTGGGCGATGCACACGTCCAGATTGCGAGCTTGGTGAAATCGCCCGCCTCCACGATCTACACGGGCCCATCCGACCAACTTCTCATCAGCGAGAGTCGGGCCGACGCGTTACCTGCGCTGGTCACGGAGCGAGGTCTCCCGCTTGCCAAGGTCGTGGATCAACGCCTGACCACCGTCGCCCTTATTGGGCGCCTGATTCGTGACGATGAGCTTGGCGCGGCCTCGATTGACGACCTGCGCGAACTCGGCAGTCAGGTGAGGATCGATCGGATTCCCGACGACGAGAGGGAGCTTTTGCTCGCTGCGATCATGCCGACCGTGCCCCGGCCAACGGAGCGGAACCGGATCAGGACCTACGCAGCACTGCTCGTGCTGGCAAGCCAGCAGAAGACGGCACCGAGCGAGGGGAAATTCTTCGACGTGGCGTGCTCGCCCGGCCGTTTCGGCGAGCCGCTCGTTGATCAGGTTGCAGACGGTTGGGCGACCTATTGCGTGCGAGATGCAATTGCGGTGACCCAGGAGGGTGTCCTCGCCGCAGTGATGGGTGAGGTCCTGGGCCAGCCCGATGGCGGGCTCTCTGGCGTGGACCGAAATGTCGTCATCGAGGCACTCATGGAGCGCGTCGAAGAGCACGACTCCGCGCTGCGTGACCTGAGTCTGCTCTCGTCCGGGGAATCCGTAGCGGATCTGACGTTCAGGGCGCTGGAAGATCGCTTGCGCTCACGGCTCTTTGTCGCCGGCGCTGCGCCTGGGGTGGTGAGATGGTCTGACAGTCTCGTCGAACCCCTGCTGTACCGGCGCGCGCTGAAGTCTGGCGCAGGCGCCCTGACGCTGGCGGTTGTCGCGTGGGTCATGGCAGCACTCCGCGTCGGCGACGCTGTGCGCGAGGATAAGCAGGAGTACCGCAGTCTGTCGCACCAGGGACGGCGGCGGCAGGGAATGCGCGAGGTCGTGCTCCCAGAGCTGGAGCGATTCCGGCGTGAGGATCGACCCCTGCGCGAGGTCGCGGCGGAAATGGCGGTTCGTACGGTTCAACAGCATCTGCAGATCACGTGGTCTCGCCTGCAGGTCGATCTGAGACGCGACGTCGCGCTGCTGACCGCTGAAGGAAGCAAGTGGTTCGCTCGCCGCAAGGGTTTCGTCGCCGGCCGCACAGCGTCTCGCATCCAGCAAGCGCTCGGGTGGCTCCACCAGCTTAAGCTGATCGACGCGAGCGGGATCACGGCAGACGGTGCGATCGTTCTGAAACGCGCATTGGCCACCTTGGCTGAAGGGGTTGCGGCATGAATCCCCGCTTGTTCTGTCGTGAGCGCGCGTATCACAAGGCGCTACTGCTGACCTATTCGTTTGATCCGATCTTCTTCGAGCAGGTCGTTCTTCCCGATCTGTGGGCCGGTCGTTCCAGCGACATTCTGGTTCTTGGCGACACGGGTGAGATCGACGCCTCCCTACAGTCTGCTGTCGGGCAGCTTTGGAATCTCGGCAAGCAGTACCTGCTCGCAGGGGCTGGTGTCGCCGGAGCATTTCATCCAAAGGTTTTCGTGAGGCTGGGTCCGAAGGACGGCATCGTCATGGTCGGCACCGGGAACGTCACGAGTTCTGGGTGGGGTGGAAATCAGGAACTGGGCGCAGCGTGGATGGTTGGGCCGAACCACATCGACAAGGGCGGTTGGCTGCACCCCTTCCTCGACGACGTGCTGACGTGGTGCCAGGGGAATCTGGAGCGTGACGCCCTTCGTCGATTCAAGGATATCCCGTGGCTGAGTTTGACCCCAGCTGACGACAGCCAAGCCAGTCCCATACTGCATAGCCGGGGAACAAGATCCCTCGCCACAGAACTGACCCGACGCTGGTCGGGCCGACGATTCGATGAAGTGAAGATTCTGACGGGTTCGACTGACGAGTCCGGCGCGTTCCTTCGTTGGGCGCAGGCTACGTTCGGCGTCACCCGCGCCACCATCGCCCTGACCCCGGCCGCCGCGAGCTTCGTGGCGGAAAAGCTGGCTGATCTGCCATTGGATCTTCGCCTGATTGAGGCACCGCCACACCGTCCGTTGCACGCCAAGTTTTACTGGTTCGAAGGCGCTGACGGTCCTGCGGCGGTGATGGGTTCAGCCAACTGTTCCGCCGCCGCGTGGCTCCTCGCGCCAGCAAGCACCGGCAACGTTGAATCCATCGTCGTTTACGACCGACCAGACGCTCAAGACTTCGAATCAGCACTGGGGCTGTTTGCATTGCCTGGACTGGCGCCGGACGAAATCCTTGTTCCGCGCATCATCCATGACCAGGCACCGACAGCCCACCAAGCATCGTTCGGAATCAAGAGCCTGCAATGGGACAACGCCTCGCGGCGCATGGTCGTCGAGATCGTCCCGCCGCCGGATCCTGCCGCGCAGATTCGCCTCCGGCTCGGCGACCGCGTGGTGCCGATGGAGCGGCTGCACGGGCCAAAGTCACTCTGGATGTGCGAGATCACCGAAGGGCTGGACGCCGCGACCATGTTTGCTTCGGTCATCGTGACCATGGGGTCCGACTCCTGGACGACGGCCTCCCGGTGGGTCGACGACCTCGCCGCGCTCGAACATGCCAGTCACTCGGCGAGGCTATTGGAGCCGTTCAAGGCGCTGGACCGGAGCACGAACTCGGCCGAGCAGCGCCAGATGCTCGATGAACTGCAGGAAGTAGCACAGACCCTATTCAACGACCCGGCATCCTTCCGTGATCCTGGATTCGGCGGGGGTGATCGCAAGAAGAAAAGCGATGCGCCTGCGGAGCCTGTCAATCCGAACGACCTGCTCGTTCACCTCGATGAGTTGCATGAGGGGCTGCCTCACCTCGCGTCTGCGCAGCCGGGGTCGTTGTCACTGAAGGGAATTCTTCGTCTGCTGTTCGAGGCTGAGACAGACGAAGGTCGAACGCCCGCCGCCGCCGGGGACGAGGACATCGATGAAGGGCAGATGCCGGAGACGCCGCCCCCGCCGAAGCCGCCCGACCAGAAGGATCAGGCCGGTGCCGCCACCGACGGCGCAGTCATCGAGGCGCGGTCCCGTGAGCGGCTGGCGACGCAGATCAACACGTTCATGACGGAAATGTCGGCGGCAGCGTTCGCTGGACGCTGCACTGCCACGCAGATGGTGCAGGCAGTCGCGTTCCCGTTGGCCATTGCATTGCGGGGACGTCGCAAGGGTTGGGTTCCAAATGAACTCGCCGAGCGGTGGGCGCTCGAGGTGTTTTCAATACTGTTCCGTGGCCAGGGGTCGGGGTCTGGTGGACTACTGCGTGCCGTGGAACACCGCTACGTCGAGAACGGCCAGAGGGAAACCTTTGATGATGTGGTCGGTGACGGAACGCTGTGGCTGGTCTTGGTGGCTACGCTGGGAGGCGCAAGCTGGCACGGCGTCGGCACCGACATCGACAAGGCGGTCGCCCTCAGGGAAGTGTTCTCCGCGCCCCAACTGCTTGCGTCGGCGACATCTGGCCGCGTCACTGGCCTGCTCGGCAAGATCCGCATCGAGGATGCCAAGGCGTATGTGGCAGATGTCACGCCGACGGTAAATCGGCTCTTGGGTGAGTTGGAGCACGCCCTTCGGCCGGTGTGGATGTCGGAGATTTGCGATCAGGGGGCGCGCACGATCACCCACAAGCAGGGCGACCTGCTTTGGCGGGACAAGGTGGGATGGGCGGTTTGCCTCGAAAAAGTCAAGGACCGCACAGGGCAGTCGATCAAGGTCAGGCTCAAGGGCGTTGAAAAGGCTGTGATGTCCGGCTACTACGTCAACGTGTCCGAGTTCTGCAGCCGAAATTCAGCGTTGAGCAGCCTTGTCGCCGACCTACGGCGCTGTGTCGCCGCCAGGTAACGGCAAGTATTCCTTGGAGGTTCATCCGATCGCATTGATCCGGGTGCCGCCAGTGAGGTGCTGGCCAAGAACCGCGCGGCGCAATCGATGATGGCGGCAGGCAGTCTCGATGGAGACCGCCACTGACCGTGGCGATGGACGCGAAGCTGCTGCTCTAGAAGGCGGCGTTCAAAGAGCGGCTCGGTTCAACGCGGGCGCCAGGGCAGATCGCAACCGATCCACGATGGCAGGCAGGGGCTCGGGGGGAAGCTCGTTCTTCTTCAGAAACGCCAGCCACACCGACTGCCGCGAGGAATCGTGTGCAAACTCGTCCGTCAGCCCAATCGGCACTGCATCGGGCACGGACATGCCGCGCCGCTCGAAGGTGGCTTTGATCGCCTGGGCCAGCAAATCAGTGTCCAGAGTTTCTCGTTCCAGCAGCACCGACAGATCGAAGTAGTCCTTCAGGCGGCTGTTGGTCATGCCCAGAAGGGCGATAGCGTGGAGTTTTTCCGCGATGACCGTGTACGTCGGGTAGGCCCGCAACTTGGGCGCGGGAAGATCGTCCAGCAGGACCGGATAGACCGAATCCACCGGTGCCGGTGTGACGGCATCGCCAAAGCCCACATCGATCTGCGTCTTGCAGCGCGCCTTGGCCAGTTCGCCCGCGATGATCACGCGGACGCCGCCGTAGCCGGCTTGCTTGCGGATTTCCTCGACCGTGACCGAGGCGGGGTCAAAGGCAATGCCGTCGTCTACAGCCACGGCAGCGATGTCGCGGAAGGTTTCGGCGACCGATGCCAGATCGCTCGCACCGAAGCCGAGCAGGTCGGCGTCGCGCGTGGCCCGGTGGGGCATGTCGTACCAGAGCGTGAACAGCAGCGCGCCCTTGAGCAGAAAGCGGTCCGCGTGCTGCGATTGGGTCATGCGGTAAAGGGTTCGCTCCAGCGCGAATCGCACCAGCACCTGGTTGAAATCGACACCCTGAGCTTTGGCAACGTTGAGCAGGCGCGCACGGACGGACGCGGCGACGTTGGGATCGGCGGGGTTCATCCGATGCTCTCCAGGTAGGGCCGCATCACGTTGGCCACGCGGCAGACCTTGGCGAAGCGCCAGAGGTCATCGACCGATGCCTTGTTGCGGGCCCGGGCGTCCTTCAGGGCCTCCAGCGCGACGTCCAGGCCGATCTTGTTGCGGTGCTTGAAACAGTCCGCCACGGTCTTGGCCACGCCGTAGACCCGGAGCTTGACGCCATCGCGTTCCACTTCCTCGACGCCTGCCGTGTAGGCTTCACCGGTGAACTGCACCATCTTGATCGGCGGATAGTCGAACCGCGGGGCATGGCTGCCGCGCGGCATGGCAATCCAGACCTGGCGTGGCAGTTGGGTGGTCAGCTCGTGAAACTGCAGCGCGGTGAGCAGGCAGAACACGGCTTGCGGCACCCTGGTGGCGACGGTGACCAGACTCTCGTGTTCGGATCCTTGGGAGTCCGGCAGGCGGTACAGGCCACGCCCAATCCGCTCCAGCAGACCGGCGGCGGTCAGGCGCGTCAGGACGACCCGGGGCGCATCGATGGCGTCCAGATCGCTGGCGCGCAGCAGCCCTTTCTGGCCGACCAGATCGAGAACGCGCTGGGTGTGGGTGTTGGCGAGCATGGCTGGAGTATGTTCCAATAATGCGTCGAATGCAATTTCCCGAAGAAATATTGGAACACGCCCTCATGGTCTAGCCACAGGTCCGGGGGCTGAAGCGCCCGGATGCGGCTGCCATAAATCACCCATGTCCCAGCTTCAATCGAAGCATCTTCCAGGATACAACCTGTTAAACGAAATAATCTCGCGATAGAATCCCGTTCAACGAAATCCGCTGACGGAGTTGCCGATGGCCCAGCCGAACCAAGAAACGATCCATGACCTGCTTGTGAGGAATATCCCGCGTGAGCTTGTCATGGGCCTCGAAGAAGCCAAGCTGGTCGGCGCTCAACGTGCCTATGCTGCAGCGCGAGGGATGGATGACGGGCACTTGCCCAGCGTGGTGGGTCAGTTGCGCCACTTCCATATGAATGAGTCGTTCCAGCGTGCAATGGCCGTTGCAGACGCATCCCCTTCACCGCTCCGCGGCAATCAGATCGGCACAGGCCGGGCTGGGATCCTCACCTTGGCGCGGTTCAACACCAAGTATGGGGTCTGGAACAGCGGACGGCGTAGCGAAACCCGAAAGCAGATGTCCCTGGCGAACGTTGCCATCGAGCCACTGGTTCAACCCGGGCTTTTTTCAGACTACGTGGAGCCATCTCAAGCGGTTGTGTTCATCGTGGCCTGCTTTGCAGGATCGCTGCACAGCCAGCCGGACACACCCGTCTCCATCGAAATCGCGGTCCCAGATCGCCACATGCAAGGCTGGCTTTTCCGCGAGCCGATTGACGCATTCGTCAAACGCTACGACCAGCAACCGACAGCGGGCCAAGACGACCTGGCAGTGCCGAAGCTGAAGAAGAGCATTGGCAAACAACAAGACAAAGACGGAACAGGATCATGAGCAGGGGCGGTGTACAAGGATTTCAGAAGGATCGGCTCAGCCAGATCCTTGCCGCCCGGCGTCTGACCCAAGTTCAGCTGGCATCGATGGTAGAGGTGTCGCCCGCGACCATCAGTAAGTGGCGCGCGGGGACCCAGGCCCCTGAGAGCGATGCGCTCGAACGTCTGGCTGGCGTAGTCAATGTCACGCCGGAGTGGTTTACGCGCGTGCCGTCGGCGAAGGTGTCGTTGCCGCTTTTTCGCAGCAACGCGTCTGCACACGTCGCGGCGCGGGCAATGCTTGAAGCCCGTCTCGAGTGGGCCCAGGACGTGGCCGCTGCATTGATGGAGTACGTCGATTACCCCGATGTCAACGTGCCGACTCGTACTTACACCGACCCAGAAGAGATCACGGCCGAGGACATCGAGAAGGCCGCCTGCGAATGCCGTGACATGTGGCGTCTCGGGCGTTCGGCCATTCAGGACTTGGCGCTTGCCGTGGAAGGCGCCGGGATCATCCTCGTCCGCGAGGAAACCGGCATCGCGCAGATTGAGGGGCTTTCAGCTTGGAGTGAGGTTTTGGGCCGCCCGCTCATCCTTCTGTCGGCTGATAAGGACAATGGGTACCGCAGTCGATTCGATCTTGCGCATGAAATTGCGCATGTCGTTTTGCATCGTCACATTCAGCGCACGACAGATAGCGCTCGGCACAAGCTGATGGGGCAGCAGGCGCACCGCTTCGCAGGTGCCTTCTTGCTTCCGGCTGAAACCTTCGCGCCGGAGGTTCGCGTGCCGCCGGCGCTGGATGATTTGCTCCTCCTGAAACGCCGGTGGGGCGTTTCTGCCGCCCCGATCATCATGCGTTTGAAGGCACTTGAGTTGCTGGATGATGATGGTGCTCTGATGCTGTTCAAGCGCCGCTCTGCCCGCTGGGGTGCTAAATCGGAACCTGGCGACGATGATCGCAGGCCCGAGCAGCCGCGCCTGCTTCGTCGAACCATTGACCTGCTGGTTGAAGAGAAGGTCATGCCGCTGGATGCCATTCCGAGACACATCGGATTGGCGGCCGGGGACATCGAGGCGCTTGCCGGGCTGCCCGAAGGCTACTTCCAGGGCAAGACCAATGTCGTGCAGTTCGCGCGACTGAAGGCAGTCCAGAAGCCAACCGATGACCGTCCGGGTCAAGGCAACAAGGTGGTGCAGTTTCGACCCGTATCCAAATCTTGATGTGAAAGGAACAGTGATGTCCAAGAACACGAAGCAGACGTCCTCGCGAATCGGCCGACTGGCATCCGAGACGCTGCAAAGCAGCAGCGCGTCCCAAGTTGCGAAGAGCCTTGCCGCTTCGGCCCTGGCCCAGCGCGCCGGCGAAAAGCGGTTCGTCAGCAGAAACTGTGGGCCATGGGTGGCTCGGGCAATTTCCCAAGTACATGATAAAGCGCCAATTCCGTGGCTTTGAAGGTGCGAAAGCCGTAGGATCTTCTCAGTGTGACTTTAACCTTCCCATTCAGGCCC
>JANXRW010000162.1 GCA_025356655.1 Betaproteobacteria bacterium
GGCCTGAATGGGAAGGTTAAAGTCACACTGAGAAGATCCTACGGCTTTCGCACCTTCAAAGCCACGGAATTGGCGCTTTATCATGTACTTGGGAAATTGCCCGAGCCACCCATGGCCCACAGTTTCTGCTGACGAACCCCATTTTTGGACCGTCGCGTCCAGATCGACAATGCCGGACAGGTTGTCGCGTACGCCGAACCAGAAGATGCGCTTGCGGTGTTGCGGCACACCGAAGTCGGATGCCAGCACAGGCTGGATGGTTGTCCTTGCGTAGCCCGCAGCGCGAAACGCCGCTTGAATTTTGTCCTTGAAGTGCCCGCCTTTCATGGTGATCATGTTGGGCACGTTCTCCATCACGAACACGCGCGGCTGCACTGAGCGCACCACACGCACAAAATGCTTGTAGAGAGCGTTGCGCGGATCGTCTACGTCGCGCGGCCCGATCTGGCTAAACCCTTGGCAGGGAGGCCCGCCATACACCACGTCAACCTTCGCGCCGGCCAGATGGTCGAATTCGCCGGACTCCGCGGCCTTCTCATCTAGGAAGTCTGCGATGTCGCCCTGGAAGAGCGGCACGTCCGGAAAGTTGGCGGCATAGGTCGAGCATGCGTGATCGTCGGTTTCGACGCTGCAAAGAACACCCCACCCGGCCAAGCGGGCTCCCTCGCAAAAGCCCCCGGCGCCGCTGAAGAGCGAAATGGCTTTAATCATGCACCACGCTGCCCGACGCTGAAGTTGGTCGGGGGAGCGTGGCAACGCGCCCTTGTATTGATCCGCTCTGACAGGTTTCCACCGCCGCCGCGCCTTCGTATTGCCTCCAAAGTGCCTTTGTCATTTTTTGCCTCCGCCAGCTTTCGTGGCGTCCTCCCCTTTCACTGTGGCTGAGCCGTCATATGCAAAGCTAGGCGACGACCTCCAGGCCGCGCTTCTGCACCAGATGCAGCAGCTTGAGGGCGGTGCCGGTCGGTTTCTTCTGGCCGATCTCCCATTTCTGGACTGTCGAAAGGCTGGTGTTCAGAAGCCGCGCGAACACCGCCTGACTGACGCGCGAGGTTTCGCGGATGTGCTTGATTTGCTCGGGCTGCAACGGAGCGACCGGTGGCAGGCACAGACGGTCGAATTCGCGCAGCGTGACCTGCTCCATCACGCCTGCTTTGTGCAGTCCCTTTGCTGTGTCGTGGACAGCCTCAAGAATCGCTGATTTGGTCTTGCGCATCGCAATCTACCTCCGTCAATTCACCGTCACGCTGTGCCTTGCCGAGCGCCTGCGTCGTCAGTGACAGCAGATGGGCAGCGATCTTCTTCAAGGCTTCTTCTTCATCCTTGTCGATGTTGCTGCGCTCGTTCTTCGGGAAGCCGAACACGAAAACCCAGCGGTTTCCTTTGTTGGTGGCGACCAGCGTGCGAAAGCCGCCACTCTTCCCTTGCTCGGGCCGTGCGATCCGCTTCTTCAGCAGCCCGCCGCCGAGATCCGCTTCGTACAGCCCTGCCGTCATCTCGCGCACGGCGGTGCAGGGGCTTGGCGTGGTCAGTCCCTGTTTGCGCGCCCAACGGTCGAACCATCGGGTCTTGTAGATCGCCATGCCTCTCGTCTCCCGGTTTATTGTATAGCACTAAGTGCTACGGCTTGGCAAGCCAATTTCTATGACCCACAGCTGCTACGGCGTCGCCCCACGTGTGATCCCAGGGGCCGGGTGCTCAGGTTGCGCCCCGAGCCTGGGTCTCGGCCTACGGTAACCGCCCCCTGACGCAAACAGCCAGGCCAGCAGCAGCGGCTGCGCCACTGCTTTGCAGCAAGACGCATCGCCGTGCCGAGTACGCATGCATACGGCCTTCGGGCTGCATGCCGCGGTCAGGTGCTCCGGGTTCGGGTTGCTTTCCGGGGCTCTATTGATTTCCGAGTGGGTGCTGGTGGCATGAATGCCTGAGGCTACGGCCGCCTTCTTGCCTGCCACAGTTGTCCGACTGGGGCAGAATCGGGCTTTCAATTCTCGATTGGGAAGCCCCGCCATGAGCAGCCAACTGTTCGCCGCCGCCCTCGGCATCTCGGAGCCCTGGTACGTCCGGGGCGTGGACTTCGACGCTGCGCAGAAGTCCCTGACCATCGATCTGGACTTCACCGCTGGTAGCCGATTTGCGCACCCCGAGGCGCCCGGACAGCACCCGGTGCACGACACCAAGGTCAAGCGCTACCGACACCTGAATTTTTTCCAGCACGAGTGCTTTCTTCAGGTGCGGGTGCCACGGGTAAAGCTCCCCGACGGGCGAGTGCTGCAGGCGGCGCCAGCGTGGATGGGCAAGCTCTCGGGGTTCACCTTGC